>NZ_JBLVOH010000152.1:18548-33460 GCF_053543675.1 Microbacterium umsixpiens | reverse complement strand
CCCCCACGATCGTGGCCCCGCCGTCCCACGTGGCCTGGGAGAACGTCATCCGGTGGTTCTGTCCGACCAGCTGCGCGACCTGCGTGAACGCGAGATTCGGTTTGTCGAGGCGCCGGAGGGCGTCGGCGTACGCGCCGCCCGTCGTCGTGAGCTCCGTCGCCGCTGCGGGAGCGGCTCCGTACGACGACCCGAGCACCGGGGGAAGCACTCCCGCGATCACGAGCGCTCGCAGGACGGAGCGTCGGCTCCACAGCAGAGGATTGTCTTCGGCTCCATCGCCAGGCATTGAATCCATGATGCACATACTGCAATCCGTATGCGATCATGTCAATGCGTCGGCCTCGCGGGCCATGACGCCGCCTCGTCGTGCCACGCCGGTAACGTCGAGCAGGCAGAACCACCCGAAAGGACACGTGCGGTGCCCCAGGATCCTCCCGTCGAGTTGACCGAGTACTCACTCAGCGCGCTGCTGACCCCGCCCGCGTCGCCCGTCGAGCCGGACGACTTCGACGACTTCTGGCGCGCGACCTTCGAGGAGTTCGGCACGGGTCCCGTCTCGTGGGAAACCACCCGCGAACTCCCGCCGACCGCGACGCACCGCGTCTCGGAGATCCGCTTCCACTCCGCGGCCGGTGAGGCCGCGGCGGCCTACGTGGTGCTGCCGCACACGATGGGGAGCGCACCCCGCGGGCTCGTCGTCGGACACGGCTACGGCGGCCGCACAGCACCCGACCTCGACCGGGTGCCCGACGACACGGCCGCGATCTTCCCGGTCGCACCCGGGACGCACGCCGGCACCGCGAGCCGCTTCCCCGCCCTCCCTGACGAGCACGTCCTGGCCGGGATCGCCCACCGCGACACGTACTCGCACCGCTTCAGCGCAGCGGACATCTGGCGCGCCGCCACCGTCCTGCTCGAGATGGTGCCCGCGGCGGCCGGGGCCCTCGACTTCAGCGGCGGCAGCTTCGGCGGCGGCATCGGCGCGATGGCCCTCCCCTGGGACGCCCGCTTCCGCCGCGGCGTGCTGGACGTGCCGAGCTTCGGTGACCACGACGTGCGGCTCACGCGGAAATGCACCGGGAGCGGGGAGGCCGTGCGTCAGCATCTGCTCCGGCACCCCGAGGACCGCCCGGTGCTCGACTACTTCGACGCGGCGATCGCGGCACGGAGGCTGCGGATTCCCGTGCACGTGACCGCGGCAGTGCAGGATCCGGCCGTCGACCCCCGGGGCCAGTTCGCCGTCTACCACGCGCTGACCGTGCCGCGTCGCCTGAGCGTCCGCGCCGCGGGGCACCTTCCCGGCGAGATCGGCGAACTGTCGGACCGGCTCGCGCTGCAGGCCGGCGTCGACTTCCTCGCCCTCCCCGACGAGCGGCTGGCATGACCACGTCCGGCGCCTCCCAGACAACACATAGCGATCTCCATAGAAATTACATAGGAGATTCCGCAGAATAGGGACATGACCAGCGACCTGCCCGAACTGCGCCGCCCCGACGGCACCCCCCTGCGCATCCTCGCCGTCGACGACGAGCAGATGCTGACCGACCTGCTCGCGATGGCCCTGCGCATGGAGGGCTGGGAGGTGCGCACGGCCTCGTCCGGCATGGAGGCGCTCCAGGTCGCGCGGGAGTTCGAACCCGACGCGCTCGTGCTCGACATCATGATGCCCGACCTCGACGGCATGTCCGTGTTGAAGCGGCTGCGCGAGTCGGGGAACCTCGTCCCGGTGCTGTTCCTCACCGCCAAGGATGCCGTGGGCGACCGCGTCGCCGGCCTCACCGCCGGCGGTGACGACTACGTCACCAAGCCGTTCAGCCTGGAGGAGGTCATCGCACGACTGCGCGCGATCATCCGCCGCACCGGCCACGCGACCACCGACGACGGGCAGTCGATCCTGCGCGTCGCCGACCTCACGCTCAACGAGGACAGCCACGAGGTCGTGCGCGACGGCACCGAGATCGAGCTCACCGCGACCGAGTTCGAGCTGCTCCGCTACCTCATGCGCAACGAGCGACGGGTGCTGTCGAAGGCCCAGATCCTCGACCGGGTCTGGAGCTACGACTTCGGCGGCAAGTCCTCCGTCGTCGAGCTGTACATCTCGTACCTGCGCAAGAAGATCGATGCCGGTCGCACGCCGCTGCTGCACACCGTCCGCGGCGTCGGCTACATGATCAAGGCTCCGCAGTGAGCTCTGCGACGATGATGAGACGGCCGATGAGCCTGCAGACACGGCTGATGACCGCCGTGATCGGGTTCGTGTCGCTGATCCTCATCATCGTCGCCGTCATCACCAGCGCCACGCTGGGCAAGACCATGGAGGACCAGCTCGACCAGAAGCTGAACGGGTACGCGCACCAGTTGGCCGATCGGACCGGAGCCTTCGCACCGTCTTCCGCCACGGCGCAGAACGTCCTCTCCGGCCCCACGGCGTCACCGCCGGCCGGACTCGTGTTCGTGGTCTCGAGCCCTGTCACCGGCTTCAGCGGGGTGGTCGCGACGAACTCGTCGGGAGAGGAACTCACCGGATCCCTGGAGTCACTCAGCAGCACGCAGCTGGCGGAGATCGCACTGGCACTCAAAGGCACGTCGGTCGCCACGGTGTCCCTCACCGATCTCGGCTCGTACCGGATTATGGCGCTGCCCGCGACCAACGGCGTCGTCGTGATCACCGGGCTCCCCCGCGACGAGATCCAGAGCCAGCTCACGCAGCTGCTCACCGTGATCGCCCTCGCCACGATCGGCGGTCTGATCCTGCTGGCGCTCACGACCGCGATCACCATCCGGGTGAGCCTGCGCCCGCTCCGCGCCGTCGCGGTCACCGCGACCAGGGTCGCGAACCAGCAGCTCGATCGAGGCGAGGTCACGATCACCGAGCGGGTACCGGCATCCGAAGCCGATCCGCGCACCGAGACCGGTCTCGTCGGGGCTTCCCTGAACAAGCTCCTCGATCACGTCAACACCTCGCTGGCCTCGCGGCAGAAGAACGAGGAGCGGATGCGCCGCTTCGTCGCCGACGCGAGTCACGAGCTGCGCACCCCGCTCGCCTCCATCCGGGGGTACTCGGAGCTGTCGCTGCGCGCGCTGCATCAGCGTCCGGCCGCGGAGCAGGGTCCGGAGGTCATCGAGGGCACGACCTCCTCGCTCGAGCGCATCCAGGCGCAGTCTCTGCGGATGACCCGTCTCGTCGAGGACCTGCTGCTGCTCGCACGGCTCGACGAGGGGCAGGAGCTGGTCTACGGCACCGTCGACCTCACCCAGCTGGCGCTCGAAGGGCTCTCGGATGCTCGACCGACGGCGACCGACCACCACTGGAGCATCGAAGTGCCGGACGAGCCCGTCACCGTCGTCGGCGATGCCGGACGGATGCACCAGGTCGTCGCGAACCTCCTCGCGAACGCCCGGACGCACACGCCGGCCGGCACCAGGATCACCCTGAGCGTCGCACGAGAGGGCGCGGACACCGTGCTGCGCGTGCACGACGACGGCCCCGGCATCGACCCCGCCATCCGCGACGAGCTCTTCGCACGCTTCGCCCGCGGCGACAGCTCCCGGGCTCGCCAGACCGGGGGAACCGGACTGGGCCTCGCGATCGTCAAGGCCATCGTCGAGGGCCACCACGGAACGATCTCCGTGGCCAGCGAGCCCGGCGACACGACCTTCACCGTGCGCATCCCGGTCAACCCTGCGGCCGCTGCCGCCGAAGACGACGCGTCCGAGGCCTGACGGCCGGCCGTGAGCCGGATCAGTAGCCGGCGAAGGCGTCCGTCGTGAGGGCGCGGGCCTTCTGCAGCGCGGGAGCGAGGTCGGCGATCAGGCGCGGGGGCCCGGAGATGAACGCGTGGCGGCTGCCGAGGTCGGGGACCGTGCGCTCCAGTGTCTCGGCATCCAGTCGTGCGCCCTGCGCCCAGGTCCAGTGCGCGGGCAGGTCGAGCGGCTCGTCTCGGGTGAACACGACCGTGCGCACGCCCGTCGCGGCGAGCTCATCGCGGAAGGCGAGCTCGGAAGCCTCGGACGCCACGTACACGAGCACCACGTCGCGCTGCTGCCCCGCGGCCTGGAGCTGCCGCAGCTGGGACACGAACGGCGTGACGCCGATGCCCGCGGCGACCATCAGCACCGGGTGATCGCTGCGCGGCAGGATGAAGTCGCCCCAGGTGCCCGTGACCGCGAACGTCGCGCCCGGCTCGGCTGCGGCGAGAGCCCGCTTGTAGCTCGACGGATGCTTCTGGTCGCCGTTCTTGTAGGCGATGCGCAGCGTGGGCAGGTCGGCCGGCGCCGACACGATGCTGAACTCGCGACGGGTGCCGCGCGCGTCGGGGCGGTGATGCGGGACGTCGAGCTCGAGGTACTGCCCCGGCAGGAACCGGACCCGCCCCTTGGCGCGGAACGTCAGCTCCTGCGCGGTCGGTGTGATGAACTCGCGACGCTCGAGCACGAGTCGCACCGACCCCCGCAGCGCGAACGCGAAGGCCACCAGGTTTCCGATCAGGAGCGCCCGCTCCTGGCCGAGCGTGAACAGGCCGGCGACCGAGATCGGCCATCCCGCGAGAAGACCCACCACGACGGCCACCACGAGCTGCTGGCGGCGACGCGGCGGAAGCGTGAGCGGCTCGGAGAGCATGAACGCCCCGAGGAACAGGAACGGCGACTGCAGCACCGCGAACTGCAGCGCGGTGAGCACGTCGAAGCCGATGTCGAACTGCACGGCCTGCACCGCCTGACGCACGACCGAGGTGGCGACGGCGACCAGCACGAACACCAGCACCACCCGCACCTTCTCGGTGCGCCACAGCACCGCGAGGCCGAGGATGAGCACGGGGATGGTCAGCACCGGAGTCCCGACCCACCAGGACGACGAGGTGCCCAGCCACTCGAACGCCCCGAAAGCCCCGAGGATCGAGACGACGGCCGCACCGAACGCCGCCGGGTTGAAGATGTGCCGACCCCGCCATGCGATCAGGTACTTCGACACGCTCGCGACGGCTCCGGCGAGGGCGAGCCCGAGGAGCGCGCCGAGCTCGACGCCGGGGCGGAGCACGAACAGCAGGATGAGGGCCGTGACGAGGGAGGATTCGATACGCCACGGGAGTCGGAGGATGCGCTGGGCCGCGGCGTCGACGGCCGAGATCACGATCGAGAGCACCAGGAACGACGCCAGCATCTCGAGCGGCGTGGGCGAGACGATCACGCCGAGCAGCGAGAGCACGAACGCGATCACCGCCAGGGCGATCAGCGCGAACAGCACGAGGCGATACATCGACAGCGAGCCCAGCACTGCGAGGACCCGCTGGCGTGCGGCGGCGAATGAGGTGATCACGTTCTCCACTCTTCCCTAGTTCGGCGCCGCGGGGCGCGTGTCCGCCCCCGCGATGAACAGTTCCGCGGGGCATCCCGGCGAGTGCTGCACCCGGCCGTCGGTGCTCATCCGCACCCATTCCACGCCCCAGGCGCCGGCGAGCTCCGGTCCGCCGTCGAAGAACAGCGCGGTCGAGACAGCATCCGCCGTCATCGCATCGGGAGCCAGTGCCCAGGTCGCCGCCCAGGTGCGCACCGGAAGCCCCGTGCGGGCGTCGAGCACGTGGTGCAGTCCGTTCCCCCATGCGCGACGGTTGACGGCGGAGGCGCACAGCGCCCGGTCGCGCACCTCGACGACACCGATCGCCTTCGTCGCGTCGTACGGATGCTCCAGCCCGATGCGCACACCGGCACCCCGCACCCGGATGTCGCCGCCGGCATCGACCACCACATCGCCGGGCACGTCCCCGAGCATGTCCATCACGAGGTCGACCAGTCGTCCCTTGCCGAGGGCGCCGACGTCGAGGAGGGCAGGGGCGGATGCCGCGACCTCGCCGGTCGTCCACGACACCTGCGCCTGCCAGGCCTCCGGAGCACGCACCGGGTCACCGCCGACGAGCGAATAGCCCGCGTCGTACCCGAGCGCTTCGAGACTGACCGCCACGAGCGGGTTGACGGCGCCACCCGTCGCCGCCGAGAGCTCGCGGTAGGCGTCGAGCATCGGAGCGGCGTCCGGTGAGCCGAACGAGCCGCCCTCCCGTCCGAGCCGCGTCACCGCGGAGTCGTCACGGAATCGGGACCACTCGCGGTCGAAGCGCTCGATCTCGGCGTCGACCGCCGCACGCGCCGGGTCCGCGAGCGGATCCGTGGTCTCGATCTCCCAGCGCGTTCCGATCGCCTCGAAGCGCCAGCTCGCCATGCGGCCTCAGGCGCCTAGGAGGCCGCCTGCTCCTTGATCGACTCGACCGCGTCGTTGAAGCCGCCGCTGGTGAGCGACGAGCCGGCGACCCGGCTGACGTTCAGCTCGTCGATCGACTTGCCCTCGACCTCGTCCGCGATGCCGTCGATGAACTGGCCCTGGTACTGCTCGGTCTCGGGTGCCTGCGGGTCGCCCGTGACCTCGACGTCGGTCACGACGCCGTCGGCGAGGGTCAGCGTGACGGAGATCTGCTCGACCGTCTCGGGTGTCTGGTACGAGCCGTCGGCCGTGTAGGTGCCGTCTGCGTAGGTGGCGGTGGCGTCGCCGCCCGAGGACTCCGAGGAGCCGGCGTCGGGCGTGCTGCCGGTGTCGTTCGGCGTGTCACCCGCGTCGGCGGTGCCGGAGCACCCGGCGAGGACGAACAGGCCCGCGATCCCGAGGATGGCGGAACCCTTGCGGACAGAGGTCGGTACGGTCGTGCGGATCATGCTGGTCCTCCCGGCGCGGTGTCGTTCGACGGGTTCGTCGACCCTTCGACCGTAAGCACCGCGTCTATGCGCGGGCTGTGCCGTGACGATGCGTTACGCGTCGCCACCGAACATGCTCGTCACGGAGCCGTCTTCGAAGACCTCGTGGATGGCGCGGGCGAGCAGCGGCGCGATCGGGAGGATCGTGAGGTTGTCCCAGCGACGCGACTCGGTGAGCGGGATCGTGTCGGTGATGACGACCTCGTCGATCGACGAGTCCTGCAGGCGATCGGACGCCGGGTCGCTGAAGATCGCATGGGTCGCCGCGACGATCACACGGTGCGCCCCGGCCGCCTTGAGCGCCTGGGCCGCCTTGACGATCGTGCCACCGGTGTCGATCATGTCGTCGACGAGGAGGCAGGTGCGCCCCTCGACGGTTCCGACGATCTCGTGCACCGAGACCTGGTTGGCCACCTTCGGGTCACGGCGCTTGTGGATGATCGCGAGCGGAGCACCGAGGCTGTCCGACCAGGTGTCGGCGACGCGCACACGACCCATGTCGGGCGAGACGACCGTGAGGATCTCGCGGTCTGCCGGCGAGAGCGTGCGCTGGAAGTAGTCCAGCAGCACGGGCTTGGCGAACAGGTGGTCGACGGGCCCGTCGAAGAAGCCCTGGATCTGCGCCGCGTGCAGATCGACGCTCATGACGCGATCGGCACCGGCGGTCTTCAGCAGGTCGGCGACGAGGCGGGCACTGATCGGCTCACGACCGCGGCCCTTCTTGTCCTGACGCGAATACGGGTAGTACGGAGCCACGACGGTGATGCGCTTGGCCGAGGCGCGCTTGGCGGCATCGATCATGATGAGCGTCTCCATGAGCCACTCGTTGACCGGCTCGCCGAACGTCTGGATCAGGAAGAGATCGACGCCGCGGATCGAGACCTCGAAGCGCGCGTAGATCTCACCGGAGGCGAACGTGCGGTGCTCGACGGGGGCGATCTCCGTGCCGAGCGCCTCGGCGACGGCCGCCGTGAGCTCAGGGTGCGAGCGTCCGCCCGCGACGACGAGTCGCTTCTTCGTCTTCGCGATGATGCCAGGAGCCACGCCGTTGTCGCGATCCAGATCGACCGTCTTCTTCTTGCGCGCCATGCTCCGCCTATTCCGCCGAATTCTCGCGGGACGCAGCATCCGCCGCGCCCGTCCCTGCTCTGTTCTTCGCGACCCAGCCTTCGATGTTGCGCTGGGGTGCGACGGTCATGGCCAGCGCTCCGGCCGGGACATCCTTGCGGACGACCGCGCCGGCGCCGGTCTTCGCGCCAGCTCCCAGCCTAACGGGCGCGACGAGCACCGTGTGCGAGCCGGTGTGCACCTCGTCGCCGATCTCGGTGCGGTGCTTGTTCACGTCGTCGTAGTTCGCCGTGATGGTGCTCGCACCGAGGTTGACGCCGCGGCCGATCGTGGCGTCGCCGACGTAGGAGAGATGCGGGACCTTGCTGCCCTCGCCGATCTCGGCGTTCTTCGTCTCGACGTAGGCCCCGATCTTGCCCTTGGCGCCGAGGACGGTGCCGGCGCGGAGGAACGAGAACGGGCCGACCGTGGCCTCCGCGCCGATCACGGCGAGGGTGGCGTCGGTGCGACGGACGGTCGCGTCCTCGCCGACCTCGCAGTCGACGAGGGTCGTGTCCGGTCCGATCACGGCGCCGGAGGCGATGACCGTGGCACCCAGGATGTGGGTGTTCGGAAGGAGGGTGACGTCGGGCGAGAGCTTCGCGTCGTCGTCGATCCAGGTGGTGGCCGGGTCGATGACGGTGACGCCCTCGAGCTGCCAGCGGCGCACGATGCGCTGGTTGAGCAGGCGACCGACCTCGGCCAGCTGTGCGCGGTCGTTCACACCGAACGTCACCGCGATGTCGGAGACGACGGATGCCGCCACCCGGTCGCCGTCGCGACGGAGCATCCCCGGCACGTCGGTCAGGTACATCTCGCCCTGTGCATTGTCGACGCCGACCCGCGGCAGGTAGGTGCGCAGGGTCTCGGCGCGGAACACGTACATCCCGGCGTTGATCTCGCGGACCGCGGCCTCTTCGGCGCTCGCATCCTTCTGCTCCACGATGCGGTCGACACCGCCGTCGGCGTCGCGGACCACGCGGCCGTAACCGGTCGGGTCGTCGAGCAGTGCCGTCATCAGCGTCGCCGGAGCGCCCGACGCGCGGTGCTCCGCCACGAATGCCGAGAGGGTGTCGGCGTCGGCGAGCGGGCAGTCTCCGGAGAGGACGAGCACGTCGCCGTCGAAGTCCTCGGGGAGCGCGTCGACCGCCACCTGCACGGCCCGCCCGGTTCCGGGTACCTCGTCCTGGTCGACGAACACCGCGTCGGGGTAGTCCTTGGTGAGGGCGGCGACCACCTGATCGCGCTCGTGCCGCACGACCACCTCGACGTGCGCGGCCTGCAGCCGCCCTGCGGTGGTGAGCACATGCCCCACCAGCGGGCGCCCGCCGATCGGGTGCAGCACCTTGGGCAGACGCGACTTCATGCGCGTGCCCTGGCCTGCAGCGAGGACGATGATGGCGAGATTGTTCCCAGTCATGCTCCGCCGCCAGGACTCGAACCTAGACCTAACAGCTCCAAAGGCTGTCGTGCTGCCATTACACCACGGCGGACCGCGCCGCCCAGGAGGGCACCGCGGGGTCAAGTCTGCCATGCTCCGGCCTGTGTTCCGATGTGCGCGGATGCCGCCCCTCCCGCGCCGTCATGGTTCGGAAACACGGCTCTGGGATGCTGGCACCATGAGCATCGTGATCGAAAGGGTCGAGACGGCGACCCCCGCCCTCGCAGAATTCCTGGTCGCCCACCACGCCGAGCTGGAGCACACCGCGCCCGCGGAGAGCCGTCATGCGCTGGTCTTCGAGCGCCTGCTCGCTCCCGGCGTCCGGCTGTTCGCCGGCTCGATCGACGGCCGCCCGGTCGCCACCGGCGCGCTGGCCACGGTCGAAGACGGCCACGAGGAGCTCAAGTCGATGCGCACGGATCCGGCCCTGCGCGGCCGCGGACTCGGGAAATCGATGCTGGCCTTCCTCCTCGCCGATGCGCAGGAGCGCGGCATCCGTCGACTCTCGCTCGAGACCGGCAGCGACGACTTCTTCATCCCGGCACGCGCGATGTACGCGGCGGCGGGCTTCCGCGAGTCAGGCCCGTTCGGCCGCTACCTCCCCGACCCGTACAGCGCCTTCATGACCCTCGAGCTTTCCGTGGTGTCCGTCACCCCTGACCCGCACACGCGATAATGGGCGGATGAGCGAGGTGGATGAGGTCGACCGGATCGTCGGCGCGTGGAACACCCAGCGTCCCGACCTCGACTTCTCACCCCTCGAGGTGCTCTCGCGGATGGACCGCCTCTCGCGCCATCTGGACCGCGCCCGCCGCGACGTGTTCCGTCGCAGCGACCTGGAGCACTGGGAGTGGGATGTGCTCTCGGCCCTGCGCCGCGCGGGAACGCCGTTCCAGCTCTCCCCCAAGCAGTTGCTGCAGCAGACCCTGGTCTCGAGCGGCACGATGACCAACCGGATCGACCGGCTCGTCGGCCGCCGCTTCGTGCGCCGCGAGGCCGACCCCGGCGACGGGCGCAGTGTGCTCGTGACGCTGACCGACGACGGGCGCATCCGCGTGGATGCCGCCATCACCCGCCTCGTCGACGTGGAGGCCGACCTGCTGCAGGCGCTCTCCCGCTCGGACCGGGATCGCCTCGCCGGGCTGCTGCGCAAGCTGAGTCTGAGCTTCGACACGTGAGCGGCTGCGCCTGATGGGCATGCCCTCTCCCCTCCCGGTGCGCGACGGCGTCGGAGCGACCCGACTGCACGTGCCGCTCACCGGCTCCTGGCCGACGGTTGCCGCGTACATGGTCGAGCGCTTCTTCCACCTCGATCCGGAGCGTCTGCTCGAACGGTTCGACCGCGGCGACATCGTCCGGGCCGACGGGTCGCCCGTCCCCCGCGATGCACCGCTCGGCAGCGTCGAGTTCGTCTGGTATTACCGCGAACCCGCCGTCGAGACCCGGATGCCGTTCGAGATCGAGATCCTGCACCGGGACGACCATCTCGTGGTGGTCGACAAGCCGCACTTCCTGCCCACCACCCCCGGCGGCAAGTTCCTGCAGAACTCGGCCCTGGTGCGGCTGCGCAACCTGCTCGACAATGCCGACCTCGCGCCGATCCACCGTCTCGATCGAGCGACGGCCGGACTGCTGATGTTCTCGACGCGCCCCGCGACCCGCGGCGCCTACCAGCTGCTCTTCGAGAAGCGGCAGGTGCAGAAGGTCTACGAAGCGGTCTCCGAGCTCCCAGAGAACGGAACGCTCCCGTCGTTTCCCGTCGTGTACCGCAACAACATCGAGAAGCTCCGCGGTCAGGTGCGCGTGCAGGTCGATGAGTCCAAGGAGCCGAACTCCGAGACCCTGGTCGAGCAGATCCGTGCCGACGACCGCGTGGTGCACACGCTGCTGCGACCGCACAGCGGCAAGATGCACCAGCTGCGCGTGCACCTCGCCGCCCTCGGCATCGGCATCCTCAACGACCGCTTCTACCCCGAGCTGCTGGACGACCTACCGGACGACTACGACCGCCCGCTGCAGCTGCTGGCGCGAGAGCTGCGCTTCGTGGACCCGATCAGCGGGCAGGACCGGGTGTTCACCACGCGCCGCACCCTGCAGGAAGCACCCGTCAGCGACGCATGACCTTGCGGGCCAGGCGCGTGCCGAGCATCTGCACCAGGTGCACGAACACCACGATCAGGACGATCGCCGCCCACATGACGAGCGGCTCGAACTGCCGGAAGCCGTAGATCTGCGCGAACGCACCGAGCCCGCCCCCGCCGACGAGCCCCGCCATGGCCGTCATGTCGATCAGCGCCACGAGGATGAACGTGTAGCCGAGGATGAGCGGCCCGAGCGACTCCGGGATGGCCACGGTGAAGAGGATGCGCCACGGACCGGCACCCATCGCCCGCGCCGCCTCGATGACTCCGGGAGAGACCGAGACGAGGTGCTGCTCCACGATGCGCCCGATCGCGAACGCGGCGGCGAGACCGATGATGAAGGCGCCGGCGGTAGTGCCGATGCCCACGCCCACGACCGCGCGGGCGAGCGGCTGCGCGACCACGAGGAAGATGATGAACGGGATCGGGCGGAAGAAGTTCACCACGAGGTTCGCGAGCACCGAGATGACCCGGTTCGCTGCGAGGCCACCGGGGCGCGTGACGTACAGGATGATGCCGATCGCCAGCCCGAGGATGCCGCCGAGCACCAGCGCGAACGACGTCATGTACAGGGTCTCGAGTGCGGCTGCCCAGAATTCGGGCCACAGTTCGTTCAGACGCTCCATCAGCGGGCCTCCTCTGCGGCGATCTCGGTCACTTCGACGCGTTCGGTGATGCGGGCGAGCGCACCGTCGATCGCCGCGGCGTCACCACGGATCGCGAGCGTCAGATGCCCGAAGGCGCGCCCGCGGATGTCGTTGATCCCGCCGAAGACGAGCTCGAAGTCGAGGCCGGCACCGGCGAGGTCGAGGAACACCTGCGCCTGCGACGAGTCGCCGTCGCGGAACGAGAACGTCACCAGGCGGCCCCGGTGCCGCTCGCGGAGCACCGCGAGTTCGGCCGGCGACGGCACGCCCTTCACGACCGTGCCGACGAAGCGCTGGGATGCCGGGTTCTGCGGAGCGGAGAAGACGTCGAACACGTCGCCGTGCTCGATCACGCGGCCGTTCTCCATGACCGCGACCTTGGTGGCGATGGTCTGGATGACGTCCATCTCGTGCGTGATGATCACGATCGTGACGCCCTGCTCCTGGTTGACCCGCTTGAGCAGGTCGAGCACCTCGTGCGTGGTCTGCGGGTCGAGGGCGCTGGTGGCCTCGTCGGCGAGGAGGATCGCGGGGCCCGTCGCGAGGGCCCGTGCGATGCCGACGCGCTGCTTCTGACCGCCCGAGAGCTGTTCGGGGTAGGCCTTGGCCTTGTCGGCGAGGCCGACGAACGACAGCAGCTCGGCGACCCGCTTCTCGATGTCGTCCTTGGACCAGCCGGCGAGCTTGAGCGGGTAGGCGATGTTGGCCCTGACGCTCCGCGAGGAGAACAGGTTGAACTGCTGGAAGATCATCCCGATGCCGCCGCGGACCCTGCGCAGCTCGCTCTCCTTGAGCGCGGTGATGTCGACGCCGTCCACCGTGATGGTGCCGCTCGTGGCCGGCTCGAGGGCGTTGATCAGCCGCACGAGCGTGGACTTGCCGGCGCCCGAGTATCCGATGATGCCGAAGACGTCGCCCTTCTCGATCTCGAGGCTGACGTCGTCCACGGCGACGACCTCTGACCCCTCACGGGTGCGGGGCGGGTAGGTCTTGGAGACGTTCGTCAGGGTGACGATCGGCATGGGCTGCTCCGGTCTGCTACGGGAACGAAGAATCGGGTGACGCTTCTCGCGGCACCCGATTCTCCCTCATCGGACGAAGGGTGGTTTCCCCGTCGTCCTACTTCTTCGAGTCCGCGTCCTTCTGGACCTTCTCGAGCGACGCGACGAGGTCCTCGACCGGGGTCTGCAGCGCCACGGCGGTGTCGCCCGACGATTTCAGCAGACCCTTCTGGACATCTTCATTCGTCTGGAAGATCTCGACGAGCTTGAGGTACGTCTCGTTGTCGGCGTCCTCGGCGCGCGCGGCGAAGATGTTCACGTACGGCAGCGCGCCGGCATCCTCGGGGTCGTCCTGGGCGATAGCGTCCTCGAACGAGAGGCCGGCCGGCTCCACGAAGTCGTTGTTGATGATCGCGGCGGCGACGTCGGGCAGCGACGTCGGGACGATCGCAGCCTCCAGCGCCTTGACCTTGACCTCGGACTTCTCAGTGTCCACGTCGGCGAGGTCGGAGTACGGGGTGCCACCGCTCTTCAGCTCGATGAGGCCGGCCTGCTGCAGCACGTTCAGCGCGCGGGCCTGGTTGGAGGCGTCGTCCGGGACGGCGACGGTCTCGCCCTTCGGGATGTCCTTCACGTCGTCGTACTTGGTCGAGTACAGACCGAGCGGGTAGATCGCGGTCGACCCGATCGGGGTCAGGTCCGCACCCGAGGCGTTGTTGTACTCCGCGAGGTACACGATGTGCTGGAACTGGTTCAGGTCGATCTCACCCTCGGTGAGCGCCGGGTTGGGCTGCTCGTAGGAGCCGAAGTCGACCAGCTCGACCGTGATGCCCTCCTCGGCCGCGGCATCGACGAATGCGGGCCACTGCTCATCGCCCTTGCCGACGACGCCGATCTTCACGACCTCGTCCTCGGTCGAGCCCGCGCTGCCGGAACCGGCTTCGGAGGATGCCGTCGCGCAGCCTGCGAGCGCGACGAAGAGCGGGACCGCGGCGAGCGCGGCGATGACGGAAGTGGTGCGGCGTGACATGGGAAGGAGTTCCTCTCGTGGGGGGACTCGAATACGTTAGGCAGGCACCATCGAACGTGCGGAATCGAGTCGTCACACGGCGTCACAGCCCGCTCGGCGCAGGTCAGTCGAACTCCTCGATCCCCTGCAGACGCACCTGCTCGAGGTCGAGGCGGGCCGAGATGCGGCGCACGACGAGGTCGTCGACCGTCCCCGCACCGCGCAACCCCAGGAGCACCTCGCGCTTGCGGTCGATGAGGGCGAGCTTGAGGCGCGTGTGCTCCTCGTGCCGGATCAGCGGCGAGCGCTGCGCGAGGTCGACGTCGGCCGAGGTCGCGATCATCTGCAGGACCGTCCCGTCGGTGCCATCGGGCCCCGTGGCCTGATCCACTCCCCCGCTCGGTGCCGGATCTTCTTCGGTCGGATCAGCGGTTCCGGCGCTCAGCGGATCCGGCTCGTCGAGCATCTCGTCCAGTGCGTCGGCCTCGGCGTCGACGATCGCCTGCTCACGCGCCAGTGTGCGCGCGTTCGCGAACTCGAGCATCGCGTAGCCCTCGGTGCGCACACGGTCGCGGACCTCCTGCCCGATGCCGTGCTCGGCGGCGAGGTCGTCGAGGGCCGCGAGCGCCGCACCCGAGATCGCCCGCTCGGCGAGCTCGTATTCCTCGTCCTCGACATGATCGACGGGGAACCGCGCCCAGCGCACGAGCGCGGGGAGCAGCGGGGCCTGCACGAGCAGGCTCAGCATGATGACTCCGGCCGTGACGAACACGATCTCGTCGCGTCCGGACACCACCCCGCCCTCGGTGATCGTGGCGGGGACCG
>NZ_JBLVOH010000152.1:13160-18490 GCF_053543675.1 Microbacterium umsixpiens | reverse complement strand
TGCCGGCCATGGTCGACACGACGCGCGCCCGCGACCGGGCTCCCCGCGCCGGACGCCCACCGGTCTGGCGCTGGAAGAGCACGTTCAGCACCTGGAACACGTAGCGCACGACCAGGAGGGTCGCCCACACCGCGAGCGTGATCAGCACGAGCCGGCCGATCGCCGCCGCCGAGATCTCGTGCACGACGTACTGCACCTCGAGGCCGATCAGCACGAACAGCGCGCCGTTGAGCAGGAAGACTCCGAACGGCCAGGCCGCATCGGCCTGTCGTCGGGAGGACGCCGTCGTCACGCGCGGCGACACGTAGGCGACGATGAGCCCGGCGACGACGACCGCGAGAACGCCGGAGGCGTGCACCATCTCGGCAGCGAGGAACGCCGTGAACGGGATCAGCAGCAGCGCCACGTTGATCACGATCGTCGAGGAGGTACGCCGCAGCAGCAGATAGCCCAGACCGGCGATCACGACGCCCGCCGCGATCCCGCCGACGTAGGAGATCAGCACGTCGAGTGTCACGGAGAGCGGTGTGATCTGGCCGCCGAGCGCGAGCGACACCGCGATCGCGTACAGCACGAGCGCCGTGCCGTCGTTGGTGAGGCTCTCGGCCTTCAGCTTCATGAACGTGCGGCGCGGCAGCAGCCGTCCGAGCGCCGCGACAGCGGTGGCATCCGGCGGTGCGACGGCGGCCCCCAGGATGAGCGCGATCTCCCACGGCATCCCGAACAGCACGCCGATGCCGGCGACCGCGAAGGCCGACGCGACCACGAGGACCGTGCTCATCGGGAGGATGTAGCGGAAGTCGCGGCGGATCGAGCGCAGCGACGTCGTGAGACTCTCCCAGAACAGGATCACCGGGAGGAACAGCAGCAGCACCGTCTCCGGTGGCAGCTGCACTTCACGCAGCGGCGGGATGAAGCCGAGCAGCAGTCCGAAGATGACCAGGACGAGGGGCAGCGCGAGACGCACGCGCGGGGCGATCAGGGTTCCGACGAGAATCGTGAGTCCGAGCAGGACCGTTACTTCGAGGCCTTCCATCCCTACCTCCCAACAGCGTCAGGAGAAGGATATTCCTCGGTCAGCCGATCTCCTCGGTGAGTTCGAACCAGCGCAGCTCCAACTCCTCGATCTCGGCCTGCTGATCGCTGATCTTCTTCATGCGATCGCCGAGTCCCGCATAGTCGGCCTGATCGTGATCGGCGAGCGCGGTCTTGGCGGCATTGACCTGCTGCGTCAGCTTCTGGATGCGCCGCTCGAGGGAGGAGATCTCCTTCTGCGCCGTGCGGAGAGCCGCGCCGTCGAGACCTGAGGCGTTTGCCGTCGCCGTCGCCGTAGCTGCCGACGTCGCAGTCTGCTTCGAGCCCGCCGACGCCTGCAGGTGGCGCAACCGCAGGTACTCGTCGACGCCTCCGGGAAGGTGCCGCAGGTGGCCGTCGAGGATCGCGTACTGCTGGTCCGTGACGCGCTCCAGGAAGTACCGGTCGTGGCTGACGACCAGGAGCGTGCCCGACCAGGAGTCGAGCAGGTCTTCGATGGCGGCGAGCATGTCGGTGTCGAGGTCGTTGGTCGGCTCGTCGAGGATCAGCACGTTGGGCTGGTCGAGCAGCACGAGCAGCAGCTGCAGACGGCGCTGCTGACCACCCGAGAGGTCCTTGACCGGGGCGGAGAGCTGGGCGGAGTCGAACCCGAGGCGCTCGAGCAGCTGTCCGGGCGTGAGGTCCTGCGCCTTCGAGCCGGCACCCATCGAGTACGAGGTGCGCAGCCCCGAGATGATCACGCGCACCGGGTCCTTCCAGTGCTGGGTGAGCTCGTCGAGCCGCTGGGTGAGGGTCTGCACCTTCACGGTCGTGCCGCGCTTGACCCGGCCGACCGTGGGTTCGACGGTGCCGGAGATGAGCCCGAGGAGCGTGGACTTGCCGGCGCCGTTCACCCCGAGGATGCCGGTGCGCTCCCCCGGCGCGATGCGCCACTCGATGTCGCGGAGCACGACCTTCTCGCCGCCTTCCGCCGTCGGGTAGGTCACGCCGACGTCGAGCAGGTCGACCACGTCCTTGCCGAGGCGCGAGACGGCCAGCGACTGCAGCGACACCTTGTCGCGGATCTCGGGCACGTCGGCGATGAGCTCGTTGGCCGCGTCGATGCGGAACTTCGGCTTCGCCGTGCGGGCGGGAGCACCGCGCCGGAGCCAGGCGAGCTCTTTCTTGGCCAGGTTCTGTCGCTTCGCCTCGGTCGCCGCCGCCATCCGGTCGCGCTCCACGCGCTGCAGGATGTACGCCGCGTAGCCGCCCTCGAAGGGCTCGACGATGCGGTCGTGCACCTCCCAGGTCTCGGTGCAGATCTCGTCGAGGAACCACCGGTCGTGGGTCACGACCATGAGCGCGCCCGAGTTCTGCGACCAGCGCTTCTTGAGGTGCGCGGCGAGCCACGTGATCGCCTCGACGTCGAGGTGGTTGGTGGGCTCGTCGAGGGCGATGACGTCCCAGTCGCCGGTGAGCAGCTTCGCGAGCGACACCCGGCGCCGCTGGCCACCGCTGAGCGAGCCGATCTCGGCATCCCACGGCAGATCGGTGAGGAGCCCGTCGATCACGTCGCGGATGCGCGCATCACCCGCCCACTCGTACTCCGGGGTGTCGCCGACGACGGCGGCGCTGATCGTGAGGTCGTCCGGCAGGTTGTCGGCCTGGTCGAGCACGCCGATCCGCGTGCCGCCGCGCACCGTGACGCGGCCGGAGTTCGGCTCCTTGATGCCGGCGAGCATGCCGAGGAGGCTGGACTTCCCGTCGCCGTTGCGGCCGACGATGCCGATGCGGTCACCCTCTTCGATGCCGAGGGTCACGGAGTCGAAGACGACCCTGGTCGGATATTCGAGGTGCAGGGCTTCAGCCCCGAGAAGATGTGCCATGTTCCTTCCAGGGTAGCCGCGCGCGATGGGTACGGCGGCCAGCCTAAAATCGACGGGTGCCAAGTAAACGCCGGGTGTTCTCGCTCATGCTCGACGATCGCAAGGCGAAGCTGGTGCAATCGCGAAGGCGACCAGGTCGCTACGAGCTCAGCGTCGACGGGATCCCGCAGTCCGTCGTGTCGATGACGGATCCCACCGAACTCGAATACGCCTACACCCAGCACATCGCCAGGGCGATGGATGCCGCGGCCGAGCCCGGTGCACCGCTGTTCACCGTGCACCTGGGCGCCGGAGCACTCACGCTGGCCCGCTATGTCGAGGCCACGCGTGTCGGCTCACCCCAGCTCGTGGTCGAGTTCGAGCCCGCTCTCTACGAAGCGGTGGTCACCGCGCTGCCCCTGCCCGCCGACGCCGATCTGCGGGTCATCTTCGGCGATGCGCGAGCGGTCGCCGACGCGGAGCTCCCGGACGAGTGGGCGGATGCCCGCTTCACCGTGGTCGACCTCTGGGATGCCGCCGTCATCCGTCATCACGTGGCCAGCCAGGAGTTCTACCGCCGGGTCGCCGCGCGCTCCGCCGCAGACGGCGTCGTGGCCGTGAACCTGCTCGACGGGCATCCGTTCGAGTATTCACGGCGACAGGCAGCCACGCTGAGCTCGGTGTTCGATCACGTCGCCGTGGTTCTCGACGCGGAACCGAACGATGACGAAGGGCCGCTCGGCAACGTCGTCGTCTTCGCGAGCGATGAGCCACTCGACGTCGTGACGACTCCCGACCTTCTCGGCACGCCGCGACCGCACATGCTCCATGACGATGAGCTGACGTCGTGGATCGCCGACGCGCGCATCATGACCGACGTCGACGGCACGGACTCCCCCGACCCCGACGACCCGATCTGGGATTAGCGGAGACAACGGCCGAATCGGATGCCGGAATCCCGGGGAACATAGTTTCGAATGTCGGTGGTCTGTGATGGACTGAAGTCATGACCGCACTGCTCGACGCGACCGACACCCAGATGGCGATGCTCGCCGATCTGGTGGCGTCGCTCGAGGCGGCCGAGGCGACTCTGAGCAGCATGCACGCGGCCCGAGACGGCATGCTCGCGATGGCCGGTCGCCTGGCGATCGACATCGCCCGCGAGGCCGCGCATCCCGATCATGGCGACATGGCGATCCGCACGGTGGCGGCCGAGATCGGCGCCGCGCAGCATCTCAGCGACCGCACGATCGAGCGGCGGATGGCCGACGCCTCCTGGCTCGTCGAGCGCTTCCCTTCGGTGTGGGAGGCGCAGGGCGCGGGGCGCATCAGTGGCGCTCATGCGCGGGTGATCGTCGACGCGGGCGCCCACCTCGACGATGCGGCCGACCGACAGGCCTATGCCGCCGAGGCGGTGGCGATCGCCGAGACCGAGTCCCCGAACCGGCTGCGACGGCTCGCACGGCGCCTGGCCGAACGGTTCCAGGAGCGCACGGTCAGCGAACGGCACCGCGAGGCGCGCAAAGGCCGCCGCGTGTGGACGAGAGATCTCGACGACGGGATGGCCGAGCTCGGCACCCGCGGCCCGGCCGCGCTCATCCACGGCATGTTCGACCGGCTCTCGCAGATGGCGCATGCAGTGAAGCAGGACAATGCCCACGTGGCGAGAGATTCCGGCCCCGATGGCCCGCCGGCAGACGAGCGCACGATCGACCAGTTGCGTGCCGACCTGCTCGCCGACCTCCTGCTCACGGGCACGCCGGCAGGACACGACACGACCGACGGACTGCTCGGCGAGATCCGCGCCCGCGTCGAGGTCTCGGTGCCGGTGATGTCGTTGATGGACGATGACCGCGATGTTCCGGATGCCGCCGCTTTCGCGCGCACGCCCGGCGATGTCGGATGCGGGCGCTCCGGCGGCTCCCTGCCGTCCGTCCTCCCGCCTGCCCTGCTCGACGGCACGACGCCGATCGACATCACCACCGCCCGCAGGCTGGCCGGCTCGGCCATGGGCTGGGATCGTGTGCTGACGCATCCGATCTCCGGCGCGCTGCTCGCTGTCGACAGATACCGGCCGAGCGAGCAACTGCGGCGACATCTGCGCGCGCGGGATCAGCGGTGCCGGTTCCCCGGGTGCGGGATCGTGGCGCGGAAGTGCGATCTCGACCACAATCACGCGGCTTCGACCGGGGGCGCGACCACAGATGTGAACCTCGCGGCGTTCTGCCGACGACATCACATGCTCAAACACCACTCCCCCTGGCACCTCGAGCAACGTGCGGGCGGCGTGCTGGAGTGGACGAGCCCGACCGGACGCACGTACATCGATCGGCCGCCGCCCCAGAACACGGTGACGTTCACCGATTCAACAGTGCCCGCTCCGTTCTGAACGGTGGCGAGCGGTAGCAGGACACAGCAGGACGTAACAGGACAGCGAACGGGCCGCCCGAA
>NZ_JBLVOH010000152.1:2997-13140 GCF_053543675.1 Microbacterium umsixpiens | reverse complement strand
ACGGTCCGGACGGCCCGTGGATCCGCCGCGACGAGCGCTGCGAGATCAGGATGCTGCGGTATTACTGGTACGACTTCACGATCTCGAGGAGGCTCGGGACGTTGGCGTACGCCTCGGCCGCGTTCTCCTTCGTGACGATGACCGGCGGCAGCAGGAACGCGGGAACGACCTTCACGCCGTTGTCGTACTGCTCTTCGTCGTTCACGTCGACCTCTTCGCCCTTCTGGAGCTGGCCGACCATCTTGATCGACTGCTCGACGAGGAGCGTGGTGTCCTTGTTGATCGTGGAGTACTGGATGCCCTCCATGATCGACTTCACCGACTCGACCTCGGAGTCCTGGCCGGTGACGACCGGGACGTCCTTGCCCGCACCCTGCACCGAGGTGATAATGGCGCGAGCGAGCGTGTCGTTCGGGGACAGGACGCCGTCGAGCGCCTCAGAGCTGTAGGTCGACGTGAGGATCGAGTCCATGCGGCGCTGGGCGTTCTCGGCCTTCCAGCCCTCGGTCGCCGTCTGGGCGATCTCGGTCTGACCCGAGACGACCTTCAGGGTGCCGTCGTCGATCTTCGGCTGGAGGACCTCCATGGCGCCGTTGAAGAACACCGCGGAGTTCGCGTCATCCGGCGAGCCCGAGAACAGCTCGATGTTGTACGGAGCCTCGTGGCCCGCACGCTCGGCGAGACCGTCGAGCAGAGCCTGACCCTGGAGCTTGCCGACCTCGAAGTTGTCGAACGCGACGTAGTAGTCGACGGCCTCCGTGTTCTCGATCAGACGGTCGTACGCGATGACGGCGACACCGGCGTCGCGGGCGGCTTCGACCTGCGTCGCGAGCTGCTTGCCGTCCTTGGCGCCGATGATGATGACCTTGGCGCCACCGGTGACCATCGCCTGGATCTGGTTCTGCTGCTCGGCGACCGTGTTGCTGGCCGGCGCGTACTGCACGTCTGCCTTGAACCCGGCCTTCTCGAGACCCTTTTTGAACAGGTCCCCGGCGAGGACCCAGTTCTCCGAGGTCTTGTCCGGAAGGGCGACACCGATCGTGGCGTCGGCGGCGAAGCCTGCTGCCGCCTCGTCGCCACCATCGGCGCCGGTGTCTCCGCCACGCTCCGAGGAGCAGCCGGTGAGGGCGAAAGCGCCCACGGCGACGATCGCTGTCGCCGTAAGAAGCATCTTCTTCATGTGATCTCTTTCTCTGGTGTGTGTAGGTCTCGACGCGTGTGCGTGCGCAGTGAGACCCCTACTATCCGCGCGTCTCGTCGACGGCGGGGGCTTCGTACTTCTGGTTGGTGGGGTAGTTCGCCTTCGGGTCGAAGGTGTCGGTCATCGGGTCCTCCTTGCGGCCGAAGCGACGCGTGAGGAAGCCGGTGATCGACGGGCGACCCTGCTGCTTGTTCCAGACGTCGACACCGACGGCGAACAGGAGCACGAGGCCCTTGATCATCGAGACCACGTCGGCACCGGCGCCCAGCAGCGCGAGACCGTTGTTCAGGAACGCCATCACGAGACCACCGATGATCGAGCCGATCACGGTTCCGATACCGCCCGAGACGGCCGCGCCACCGATGAAGACCGAGGCGATCGCATCCAGCTCCCAGCCGTTGCCGTCCTGCGGCCCCGAGGCCGTGGCCCTGGCGACATAGATCATGCCGGCCAGCGAGGCGAGCACCGACATGTTCATCATCACGAAGAAGTCGACCCAGCGGTCCTTCACACCCGACAGGCGCGCGGCCTGGCGGTTGCCGCCGACCGCGTAGATGTGGCGGCCGAACACGGTGTTGTTCGTGATGAACGAGTAGAGGATGACGAGGGCGAGCAGGATGATGCCCGAGATCGGGAAGCTGGTGCCCTCACGGCCGGTGGCGAACAGCCATCCCGCGACGAGGATCACGACCGAGATCAGCACGACCTTGGTGACACTCACCCACAACGGCGCCATATCGGCACCCATCTTGTGCTGGATGCGACGGGTGCGGATCTCCCAGAACACGATCCACGCGACGCCGAGCAGGGCGAGCAGCATGGTGAAGACGTTGAAGGGCACGGGGATGAACGACAGCTCGGGCAGGTAGCCGGCGCCGATGACCTTGAAGCCCTGCGGGACGGGGATCGACTGCGAGTCGCCGACCCACTGGTTCGCACCACGGAAGAACAGCATGCCCGCCAGCGTCACGATGAACGCCGGTACCCCGACATACGCCACCCAGAACCCTTGCCAGGCACCGACGAGCACGCCGACGCCGAGACCGAGGAGCACGCCGAGCGGCCAGGGGAGATTCCAGTCGGCCATGGCCTTCGCGACCACGATGCCGGTGAACGCGGCGACCGAGCCGACCGACAGGTCGATGTGACCCATGATGATGACCATCACCATGCCGATCGCGAGGATCAGGATGTACGAGTACTGGTTGACGACGTTGATCAGGTTGCCGGACGAGAGCGTGAGGCCGGTGCCCTTGAAGATCCAGGTCAGCACCTGGAAGACGACCAGGATCACGACGAGGCTGCCGAGGATGCCGAACTGGCGGAGGGTCGACTGGCCGCCCCCGAACATCTTCGTGATGTCCTTGAAGTGGAAGCCGCGCTTCGTTGCGGTGGTGTCGGTGGTCATGCGGATGCTTTCTGGTTCGTCGAGGTCATGCTGCGCATGAGGTCCTCGGGTGTCGCCTGGTCGGCCGGGATGCAGTCGGTGACCCGACCTTCGAAGACCGTGTAGATGCGGTCGGAGATGCCGAGCAGCTCGGGCAGCTCGCTGGAGATGACGATGACGCCCTTGCCCTGTGCCGCGAGCTGGTTGATGATCGCGTAGATCTCGTACTTCGCTCCGACGTCGATCCCGCGGGTCGGCTCGTCGAGGATCAGCAGGTCGGGATCGGTGAACATCCACTTCGCCAGCACGACCTTCTGCTGGTTTCCACCGGACAGCTTGCCGACCCCCTCCTCGACCGAGGGCGTCTTGATGCGCAGGGCCTTGCGGTAGTCCTCCGCCACGGCGAACTCGGCGCGTGCATCGACGACGCCGCGCTTGGCGATCTTGGAGAGCTTGGCGGCGACGACCGAGCGCTTGATGGTGTCGAGCAGGTTGAGCCCGAGCACCTTGCGGTCCTCGCTGACGTACGCCAGGCCGTGCTTGATCGCGGACGAGACGTCGTGGAGGGCGACCTCCTGGCCGTCCTTGATCAGGGTGCCGGAGAGGAAGGTGCCGTAGGAGCGACCGAAGATGCTCATGGCGAACTCGGTGCGCCCGGCGCCCATGAGCCCGGCGATGCCGACGACCTCGCCGCGGCGGACGTTGATGTTCGAGCCCTTGACGACCATGCGCTCCGGGACGGTCGGATGCTGCACCCACCAGTCCTTGACCTCGAAGAACACCTCGCCGATCTCGGGCGTGCGGTCGGGGTAGCGGCTCTCGAGCGAGCGGCCGACCATGCCGCGGATGATCCGGTCCTCGTTGATCTCGCCGCGGGAGATGTCGAGCGTCTCGACCGTGCGGCCGTCGCGGATGATCGTGATCTCATCGGCGATCTGCTCGATCTCGTTGAGCTTGTGGCTGATCATGATCGACGCGATGCCCTTGGCCTTGAGGCCGAGGATCAGGTCGAGCAGGTGCTGGGAGTCGTTCTCGTTGAGCGCGGCGGTCGGCTCGTCGAGGATCAGGAGCTTGACCTCCTTGTTGAGCGCCTTCGCGATCTCGATCAGCTGCTGCTTGCCGACGCCGAGGGTCTTGATCTGCGCGTCCGGGTCCTCACTCAGCCCGACGCGGGCGAGGAGCTCGATCGTGCGCTCCTTCTGCGCCTGCCAGTCGATGCGGCCGCCGCGGGAGATCTCGTTGCCGAGGAAGATGTTCTCGGTGACCGAGAGCTCGGGGATGAGCGCGAGCTCCTGGTGGATGATCGCGATGCCGGCCTGCTCGCTGGCGACGATGTCCTTGAAGCGCTGCTCCTCGCCGTACAGCAGGATCTCGCCCTCGTAGGTCCCGTACGGATACACCCCGGAGAGGACCTTCATCAGGGTCGACTTCCCGGCGCCGTTCTCCCCGCAGATCGCGTGGATCTCGCCGGCGCGGACGGTGATGGAGACATCGGCCAGCGCCTTGACCCCCGGGAACTCCTTGGTGATGCTTCGCATCTCCAGGATCGGGCCTGACACAGTCGGCAACGTTGCAGTGGTGCTCACGGATCATTCCTCGCGACGTGCGGTCACCTTCAATGTGACCGTTCACATCGATATATCGTCGTCTTATGACGGACCGCTGTCAAGTCCGCGCCGGGATTTCGTGTCGCTACCGTGATGCAGCGGATTCGCGCGCACGCAGGATCGTCTGCAGCGGGCCGAACTCCGGCACCTGCTCACCACGGATCTGCGCGAGCAGGATGCGCACGGCGCGGCGCCCGAGCTCGGGGAAGTCCTGGTGCACGGTGCTGAGCGACGGAGCCACATGCGCCGCGACGGGGATGTCGTCGAAACCGATCACACTCACGTCGTGCGGGACGCGTATCCCCGAGTCGCGGAACCCGTGCATCAGCCCGATCGCCATGAGGTCGTTCGCGGCGAACACGGCGGTGAAGTCGCGGCGGAGGGCGAGCTCCTTGCCCGCGAAGTACCCGAAGTCCGCGGTCCAGTCGCCGCGGATCGGCGGGAACGTGGGCAGATCGGCCTCGCGCAGTCCGTCGAGGTAGCCGCGCATGCGCGACTCGGCCTCGATCCAGTCCTGGGGTCCAGCCAGGTGCAGGATGTCGCTGTGACCGAGCGAGATCAGGTGCTCCGTCGCCGCTCTGGCACCGGCGACCTGGTCGGCGGACAGGCTCACCCCGTCCGAGCCGGATGCCGTCTGCAGCGTGACGAACGGCATGTCGACGGACATGCCGCGAAGGACATGGAACACCCGCACCTGCGGCGCGAGCACCACGATCCCGTCGACCTGCTCGCGCGAGAGCTGCCGCACCGCGTTGCCGATCGCCTCCGGACTCGTCGCGGGGAGGTTCAGGGTCGAGACCGAGTACCCCTCCTCGCGCGCCGCATCCTCGATCCCGGCGATGGATGACGTCGGACCGAACTCCCCGATGGTCGCCGAGAGGATCCCCAGCATGTTCGACTTGCTGGTGACCAGCGCCCTGGCCGCGAGATTCGGCCGGTAGTCGAGCACGGCGATCGCGTCGAGGACCTTGGCCTTCGTCTCGGGACGGATGCTCGGATGATCGTTCAGCACCCGGGACACGGTCTGATGGGAGACTCCCGCGAGCCGTGCGACGTCGCGGATGCTGGGCAGCCGCGCACGCTCGGAGGCGGTGGACATCACTTGCCTCCTCGCGTGTGCACGGTCACATCGTCACTTCATTATGTCTGCTGGGACGCGCGCACGCACCTCTCGCCGACCGTCGCCGCGCGTCGCCGGTTGTGCGGGAGCACGGGAACGTACACCCGGTTTCGTCGGACTGCACCGGAACGGCCTCCCCCAGCATGGCATCGTGACCACGTGGACACTCTGCTGCGCGGCGGGCGCGTCATCGACCCGAAGACCGGATCCGACCGGATCGCCGACCTCCTGATCACAGAGGGACGGGTGGCCGCCGTCGGTGATGCACTCACGGCACCGGTGGATGCCGACGTCGTCGACGCCACGGGTCTCATCGTCGGCCCCGGCTTCGTCGACCTGCACAGCCACGTGCACTCGATCGCCGGACAGCGTCTACAGGCGATGGACGGCGTCACCACCGCACTCGACCTCGAAGCGGGCCTCATGCCGATCGCCGAGGCGCTGGCGCGTGCCGCGGCAGACGGCCGCCCCCTGAACTACGGATTCTCCGCCTCCTGGTCGCAGGCACGGGCGTACGCGCACCTCGACCGGGCGCCCGTCGCCGACTTCGCCGCGTCGATGGACCTGCTCGGCACGCCCGAGTGGCAGCGCGCCTCCTCCCCCGCCGAACGCCGCCGCTGGTTGAGCCTGCTCGAGGACGAGCTCGGTGCCGGCGCACTGGGGATCGGTGTGCTCATGGGCTACGCGCCCCGCTCCGACCCGGACGAGTATCTGGAGCTCTCCCGGCTGGCCGCGGCCGCACATGCCCCGACGTTCACGCACGTGCGCGAGCTGATCGAAGCCGACCGCCGCACGCCGATCGACGGGTCGGAGGAGCTCGTCCGCGCGGCCGCCGAGACCGGCGCCGCCATGCACCACTGCCACGTGAACAGCACGTCGCTGCGCCACATCGACCGCGTGCTGGCCCTGCTCGACCGCAGCCGCGCGGCGGGCTCCCGCGTGACCGTGGAGGCCTATCCCTACGGCGCGGGCAGTACCGCGATCGGCGCGTTCTTCCTCGCTCCGGAGAAGCTCAAGGGACTCGGCATCACCCCGAGCTCGCTCGTGCTCGTCGACACCGGCGAGCGCATCGCCGACGAGGCCCGGCTGCGCGAGGTGCGCGCGACGGACCCCGGCGCCGCGTGCATCGTGACGTTCCTCGACGAAGCCGATCCCCTCGACCGCGCGCACCTGGACCGTGCCCTCGCCTACCCCGATTCGATCGTCGCGAGCGATGCGATGCCGATCTCCTGGGCGGCAGCCGACGGTCGGACCGTGTACGAGCAGCGCGACTGGCCCCTGCCATCCGGCGGGCACACGCATCCGCGCACGGCCGGGACGTTCACGAAGTCGCTGCGTCTCATGGTGCTCGAGAGCGACACGTGGACCTGGCCGGAGGCCTTCCGTCGCTGCTCATTCCTTCCGGCGCGGGTGCTCGACGAGGTCTCCTCGGGCATGCGGGGCAAGGGGCATCTCGCTGTCGGAGCCGATGCCGACATCGTGGTCCTCGATCCGGCGACCCTCACCGACCGGGCGACCTACTCCGACCCGACCCGGCCCTCGCGGGGCATCCGCTACCTGTTTGTGCACGGCACCCCCGTCGTGCACGCCGGGGAGATCGTGACCGAGGCCCTGCCGGGGCGCCCCGTACGAGGGAACGCCTGAAGCATCGATCCTTCGTCCGGGCGAACCAAGGTCCGCGCAAGTCTCGTCGCCCGACACCAACGGGCCGGCGGAGCACGCGAATAGTCTCGGCCCATCGCCGTCGCCTCGAATGCGACGACCCACTCGATGTAGAGGAGCGCACGTGTCCGACCTGAACGAAATCGGCAGCTGGGTGCGGGAGAACCTTCCCGCGATGCTGGCCGACGCGCACATCCCCGCGGCATCCGTCGCGATCCTGGCCGACGGTGAGATCTTCACCACCGCCGCCGGAATCCTGAACCGCAACACCGGTGTCGAAGCCGACGTGGACTCGGTCTTCCAGATCGGCTCGATCACCAAGACCTGGACGGCGACGCTCATCATGCAGCTCGTCGACGAGGGACTGCTCGACATCGACGCCCCGGTGCGCGACACCGTGCCCGCCTTCGCGATCGGCGACGATGCGGCGGCGAGCACGATCACGGCCCGGCAGCTGCTGAGCCACGTGAGCGGCTTCGAGGGCGACCTCTTCAACGACACCGGGGTCGGCGACGACGCCGTGGAGAAGTACCTCGCGACGATCGCCGACGCCCCGCAACTCTTCACCCCGGGCGAGCGCTTCTCGTACAACAACGCCGCCTTCGTGGTGCTCGGCCGCATGGTCGAGGTCCTGCGCGGCACGTCGTACGACCAGGCGCTGCGCACGCACCTCGCCGGTCCGCTGGGCCTGACGCACGTGGCCACCACGGCCTCCGAGGCGATCATGTTCCGCGCCGCGCTCGGGCACATCCCGGCCGAGGGCAGCGACGAGCCGGTGGCCGCCCCCGTGTGGAATCTGGTGCGCTCGAACGCACCCGCCGGGTCGATGCTCGCCATGACCGCGCATGATCTGGTGAGCTACGCGCGCATGCACCTGGACGGCGGCGTCGCTCCCGATGGGACGCGCATCCTGTCCGAGGAGAGCGTCCGCGCGATGCAGGAGCGTCAGGTCGATCTCCCCGAACTCGGCCTGATGGGCGACGCGTGGGGCCTGGGCTGGGAGATCTTCGACTGGGAGGGCGGACCCGTGATCGGCCACGACGGCGGCACGATCGGGCAGAACGCGTTCCTGCGGATGGTTCCCTCCGCGGGGGTCGCCGTGGCGGTCCTCACGAACGGCGGGCAGACGGTCGACGCCTACCACGCCATCACCTCCCGAGTGCTCACGGCGCTGGCCGGGGTGACGATGCCCGCGCTGCCCACGATCCCGGAGACGCCGGTCGAGGTCGACGTGGACCGCATCCTCGGCACGTATTCGTCGTCGGTCTCGGACTCGACCGTGCGACTCGACGACGACGGCCGCATCTGGCTCGAGCGCACCATGAAGGGGATCTTCGCCGAGCTGGGCCCGGCGCCGGAGCCGGTCGAACTCGTCGGCTGGACGACCGACACGCTGCTCCCCCGCAAGCAGGAGCGCGGGATGCGCATGCCGCACGCCTTCGTCGGCGACGACGGCACCGGACGTGCGCTGTACCTGCACACCGGACGAGCCGACCGCCGGGTCGACGCATGAGCACGACGGCGGCGCTCTTCACGGAGGCCGGCGCGACCGGGTTCCTGCACGCGCGGGAGATCGGCGAAGAGGGCGGCCCCGAGGTGAGCGTCGACGCCGACGAGCCCGTGGTGCTCGCCTCGGTGTTCAAGATCCTCGTGCTCACGGCCTACGTGCGCGCAGTTGCCGCCGGGGAACTCGACCCGACCGAGCGGACCACCGTGACGGCGCGCTACCGCATCGGCGGCGTGGGCACCGCCGGGTTCTCGGACGACGTCGAGGCCAGTTGGCGCGACCTCGCGCAGAACATGATGACCATGAGCGACAACGCCGCCACCGACGTCGTGTACCACCGGCTCGGGAGTGATGCCGTGAACCGGGTCATCAGCGACCTGGGGCTGCGGCACACGCGGCTCGTGGGGTGCTGCGAAGACCTGTTCGCCTCGGTCGTCTCCGATCTCGGCGGCACACCCGACAGCGATCTGGACGAGCTGTTCGAGGGGGCGAGCGCCGAACAGATCCTCGCACTCGACGCGGTGCATCCGGTCAAGACCTCGCACTCCACCCCGCGGGATGTCACGACACTGCTCAACGCGCTGTGGACCGACACCGCGGCGACGGCCGAGGCGTGCCGTCAGGCCAGGGACATCATGGCACAGCAGATCTGGCCGCACCGGCTGAGCTCCGGCTTCCCCCCGGGTGTCCGTATCGCGGCGAAGACCGGCACGCTGCCCACCTGGCGCAACGAGGCCGGCGTGGTGACCTATCCCGACGGCCGGCAGCACGCAGTGGCCGTCTTCACCCGCGCCGCATCCCTCGCCGACAGGCAACCTCTGGTGGACGCCTCGATCGGCCGCGCGGGCTTCGCCGCCGTCGAGCACCTGCGCGCCCTCTGACCTGGACCACACACCCCCTGCACCATCCACCTGCACCATCCCGAACACTGCTGGAGGCTTCTGATGCGTTCTCGTACCCCGCTGATCGCGCTGCTGGGCGTTGCGGCGCTCGCCCTGACATCCTGTGCCGCGAGCGCCCCTCCCGAAGGAGGAGACACCCCCGACGGCGTCCTCGCCGACGGCAAGACCTTCACCGCGGCCGTCGCCACCGACCCGGGCACGCTCGACCCGTTCACGACCGTCATCGGCACGGCCCGACAGATCGATCGCTACCTGTACGGTCGCCTCGTCGAGGTGCAGAACGACGGGACGATCCTGTCCGGGCTCGCCTCCGAATGGGAAGCCGGGACGGAGCAGGCGACCTTCACGCTGCGTGACGACATCACCTGCCAGGACGGCTCACCGCTCACGGCGTCCGCGGTCGCCGCGAACATCTCCTTCATCGGCGATCCGGCGAACGGCTCCCCCCTCGCCGGCGTGCAGGTGCAGCCGGGAACCACCGCGACCGGTGACGACGCCAGCGGCATCGTCACCGTCACGAGCGGACGGCCCGATGCCTTCCTCGTGGAGAACGTCGGAAGCATCTCGATCGTGTGCGGCAACGTCGTCGACGACGCCGACGCCCGAGCCGCCGGCGAAGGCGCGACCGGGATGTTCACGCTCACCGAGGTCGTGCCGAACAACCAATACACCCTGACCCGTCGCGACGACTTCACCTGGGGACCCGGCGACTGGGATCCGACGCAGCCGGGCATCCCCGACACGGTCGTCTACCGCG
>NZ_JBLVOH010000152.1:0-2941 GCF_053543675.1 Microbacterium umsixpiens | reverse complement strand
ATCCCGAACGAGACGACCGCGGCGAACCTCGTGCTCTCCGGCGAGGTCAACACGGCACTCGTGATCGGCCCGGATCGCCAGCGCCTCCAGGACGCCGGGCTGTTCGTCTCCGAGCTGCCGCTGGCGGCGGGACAGCTGTTCTTCAACCAGGCGGACGGCCACCCCGGCTCCGATCAGGCCGTGCGTGAGGCCCTCACAGAAGCACTCGACCTCGCCCAGCTCCGCCAGGTCCTCACGAGCGGGCAGGGCACTGCGGCGAAGAGCCTCGTCACGATCGCTCCGAACCCCTGCCAGGCCGATGTCGTCGGCGATCTGCTCCCCGCCTTCGACGAGAAGAAAGCCGCCGCGGGCCTCGATGCCGCCGGGTGGAAGGCCGGCTCCGACGGCATCCGTGAGAAGGACGGGACGGCGATGACGATCACTCTCCTCACTCCCACGACGCTCGGCGACGGCGGCAGCGCCGCGGCGGAGCTCATGCAGGCATCGTGGAAGAAGCTCGGTGTCGACGTGACGATCAAGACCGTCGATGCGCCCACCCTGAGCGAGACCCTCTTCGCCTCCGGCGACTGGGACGTCTCCGCTGCTCCGCTGGGCGTCTCGCTGCCGAGCATGCTGGTGCCGTTCTACTCCGGACCGACCCCGCCCGACGGCACGAACTTCGCGTCGGTGGCGGACGACGCCTACACGGCCGCCGTCACGGCCGCCTCGTCGAAGCCGGGCGCCGAAGGATGCGCGGACTGGGGCGACGCCGAGAAGGCCCTGTACACGTCGGTGTCGGTCGTCCCGTACGCGAACAACGTGCTGACGACGTTCGGCAACAAGGTGACCTTCACCGAGGGCGACGGTATCGACCCCGCCTCGATCCGCATGTACGAGTAAGCACGCAGAGAACAACCGAGCCGGAGGCAGCCGATGGCCAGCACCACCGCCACGCACGCGATACTGATCAGATCCGCACGGTCGGACAACCCCTGGGTGTCCTTCCTGGTCCGTCGCGGAGGGCAGTTCGTCCTGTCGGTGTGGGTGCTGGTCACGGCCGCCTTCTTCATGATCCACCTGGTGCCGGGTGACCCGGTGCGCGCGGCGCTCGGACTGAACGCCCCGGCCGAGCTCGTCGAGTCCCGTCGCGCGGCGCTCGGGCTCGACCAGCCGCTGCTCGTGCAGTACTTCCAGTACCTCGGAGGGCTGTTCACCGGCGACATGGGCTCGTCCATGATCACCGGGCAGCCGGTCGCCGAGATCATCTCCACGCGGCTGCCCGCGACCCTGCAGCTCGCCCTCCTCGCCGTCGTGCTGGTGCTGCTGGTGTCTGTCCCGCTCGGGGTGACGATGGCCGTCGCGACCCGCGGTGGCCGCCGTCGCGGCCTCGAGCTGGCCTTCGCGACCGGATCCGTCATCCTCGCCGCGATCCCCGAGTTCCTCCTCGCCGTCGGACTCGTCTACTTCTTCGCGGTCTCCCTCGGCTGGTTCCCGGTCGCCGGCAACACCGCCCCGTTCTCGCTGGTGCTCCCCGTGATCGCCCTCGCCGTCGCCCCCACCGCGGTGTTCTCACGCATCATCCGGGTCGAGGTGCTGTCCGTCCTCAACCAGGACTTCATCCGCACCGCCCGGGCCAAGCGGCTCGCGCCGCACCGGGTCTACTCGCGCCACGCACTGCCGAACGCCATGACCGCGACCCTCACCCTCACCGGCCTGCTCCTGACGGGCATGGTCGCCGGCACCGTGCTGGTCGAGAACGTGTTCGCCTGGCCGGGCCTGGGCACCATGATCGTGCAGTCGATCCTCACCAAGGACTACTCGGTCGTGCAGGGCATCGTCCTCGTCTACGGGATCGGGGTGCTCGTCGTGAACCTCGTGATCGACGTGATCCTCGCCCTCCTCGACCCTCGATCCACCATCCGGGAGGCATGATGTCGGCACGTACGGCATGGTCGGGCATCGTCCGTTCACCACTGGGGATCACGGCACTCGCGCTCGTGCTCCTGGTCACCCTGACCGCGATCTTCGCGCCGATCGTCTGGGGCGCGCAGGCCGAGCAGGTGAACCCCACCGAGATCACGCAGGGACCGAGCGCCGCGCACCTGCTGGGCACCGACACACTGGGACGCGACGTGCTCGCCCGCGTGCTGGTCGCGACCCGGCTCTCGGTGGTGCTCGCCGTGATCGCCGTGATCATCGGGGTCGTCGCCGGAACGCTGCTCGGCACCGCACCCTCGGTGCTCCCGCGCTGGCTCGGACGCCCGATCGTCGGCTTCGTGAACATCGCGGTCGCCTTCCCCGGCCTCCTGCTCGCGCTGTTCTTCGCGGTCATCTTCGGCGTCGGCTCCACCGGTGCCGTGCTCGCGATCGGCTTCGCGATGGCACCGCAGTTCGCCCGGCTCACCCAGACCCTGTCCGCCGCGATCGCGGGACGAGACTTCATCGCGGCCGCGCGGGTGGCCGGTGTCTCGCGCCTGCGCATCCTCATCCGACACATCCTGCCCAACGTCGGCGAACCGCTCATCGTGAACGCCACCGTCTCCGCGGGATCGGCACTGCTCGCCTTCGCCGGACTCTCCTTCCTCGGCCTGGGCGTGCAGGTCCCCGAGTACGACTGGGGCCGGCTGCTGGGCGAGGGCCTGAACCGGATCTACCTCAACCCGGCGGCCGCGCTCGGACCCGCCGTGGCCGTGGTGATCGCCGGACTCGCGTTCAACCTCCTCGGCGAGACCGCAGCCGCGGCCCTGGGCGGTCGCTCCGATCGCCGACGCCACCGCCTCCCCGCGACCGTGCGTCCGCGAGCCGCTCAGCCCGCGCCGGTCGACGGCGAGGAACCGGTACTCCTCGTCGACGACCTGCGCGTCTCCTTCCCGACCCCGAGGGGATGGGTCACCCCCGTGCGCGGCGTCTCGTTCACGGTCGCGCGTGGCGAGGCCATCGGCGTGGTCGGCGAATCGGGCTC
>NZ_JBLVOH010000151.1:0-3010 GCF_053543675.1 Microbacterium umsixpiens | reverse complement strand
CTCGGCGACCGGGACGGGTGCGCGCGCGGGGACGGGAGCCGGGACGGGGACGGGACCGGGTCAGACCAGGAGGTTGGCGGTGTCGACGACGCGGTCGCCCTCGGCGGGGAAGGCCGTGCGCGTGACGCCCGACTCCACGTTGCCGGTGTGCAGCAGGGTCGACGAGCCGCCGAACGCGGCATCCGCCAGCTCCAGCGCGCCGCCCTCGAAGCGGTTGCCGACCGCGCGGTAGTGCGTCGCCCCCTTCGTGACCGCGACGTGGGTGGATGATCCCTCGGCGCGGAAACTGCTGTCGGACAGCGTCAGGTGCAGCTCGCCGTCGCCGGTCCGTGAGACACCGGCGCCACCCTTGATCGACACATCCGAACCCGCGACCTCGACCACCTGACGCTCACCCCGCGCTGCCTCGATGCGGGCGTTGCGCAGCGTCGACCCCTCGAATCGCAGCTGCGCCGACGACGACACGATCGGCGCCGCGTCATCCGCCGCGTTCAGGGTCGAACCGCGGAACGTGACCGCACCCGAGCCCGCGATCTTCATGCCGCCGACGCGGTCGAGCACGGTGTCGACGAACGTGATCGGGGTCTTCACGGTGGCGTTGGTGAGCTCACCCGGAGCGACGAACGTGAAGTGCGAGTCCGCGATCACCGTCGGGCGCCCGGAGTTGTCGGACGCCTGCGTGATCACGAGCGTGTCGGATGCCGTGCACCCCCGCAGCTGGGCCCCGTCGGCGTTGATCCACAGCATCCCGGAGCCGGCGAGCGACGGCTTGCCGATCACCTGCACGTCTTCCAGCGTGAGGTCGGTGATGCGCACGCGCGCCACGAACCACGAGCACACGTGCTTGCGCACCGTGATGCGCTTGGCCGCCGATCCCCAGGCCGCACCGGAGTTCGCGAACGTCATCAGCCCCGAGTTGCCGGTGTAGGTGAGGTCGTGCTCGTACTGGCCGTGCGTGACGAACGGGCCCTGGTCGTCGCCGTCGCCGTGGCAGTTCTCGACGAGGCAGTAGGCGCTCGCGGTGAAGTCGTTCAGGTGCCGCGAGTTGGCGGTGTGGCAGTTGGCGACGTATCCGTACAGGCAGTAGATCTGCTGCGTCAGGTAGCCGGCGCCGCCCCAGGTGACAGAGGTGGGGTTCTTGAGCGTGCAGCTCACGGTCGAGTAGTACGTGTTCCAGCGGCGCTGGATGAGCGGCCAGAACGTGCCGGTCCCGTCGATGTGGTCGACGTCGCAGCGCACCGCGTATTCGAAGGCGAGCGGGTGCGAGCCCGTGTATTCGTCCTTCCCGGTGCCGAGGAACTTCAGGTTCGACACGGTGACGTCCTGCACCGGCACCACCCGGCGCCAGGTCATCGTGCGGTCCTTGCCGAGCGGCCAGCCGTTCTTGTAGTTGATGCGGATGTGGGTGCCGTCGACGATCTGCGTGACCTGCACGAGCCGCTGCAGCTCGCGCTCCCAGCGCCCGGACAGCGCGTTCACCTCGGCGGCGTACCAGTCACCGACCGCGAAGAAGGAGGAGTCGGCGACCGGGAAGATGTCTCCGAGGTCGGGGACCACCTCGTTCAGCCGCGCCTCGTGCACGGCATCCGTCACCTCGCCGCGGAAGAACATGACCGCGGCGAAGGGGTCGTCCTTGCCGGCGTTCTCGATGCCGACCGTCGTCATGAGGTGGCCGCCGAAGTCGAACGCGATGCGCGACCGCGAGAATTTGTGGCGACGCACGAAGTTCAGGTCGCTGTGGGCCTCGATGCGGTGGATGCTCGCATCGTTCACCATCGCGTCGAGCGCGTCGTCGGCATTCACCTTCGCGTTCATCACACCGAACATGCGGAAGTCGACGACGCCGTCGTGCAGGAGCAGCCACGCACCGCCCTTCGGACCGGCGAGCACGGTGCCGCCGTTCGCCGCCGGGGCATCCTTCTTCACGAAGCGGTACAGCCCGTCGCCGCCGTCTCCGGCCGCCGCGTACCCGGTCGTGCGCACGAGGTCGCCGTCTTTGCCCTTGCGCTTCGCGAGCTCGGTCGCGGTGCCGCCGTTGGCGACGTTCGCCGAGCCCGACGAGCTCTGCGGTGCCACGGGTCCTGCGGCCTGCGCGGCCGTGGGCATGCCGACGGCTGCCACTCCACCGATCGCGGCAGCGCCGAATCCGGCGAGCAGCATGCGCCGACTGCGCAGCGCAGCCGTCTCGGTCTGGGTCATCTCCTGCGGGGTCATGCTCATCCTTCCGTGCGGCGTCATCGCCGCGGTCAGGCGTCCGGCCGTCCGGCCGAGCCGCATCATCCGATCGATCCCCAGTCCCCAGTGCCGTTCTCCGAGCCCGTGCTCAGAAGTAGTCGCCCGCCGTGAAGTGGCGGATGCCGTGCAGTCGCGCCGCGCGCCGCAGCGGGCGGATCATCCCGGTGCGGTCGTCCTGCCGCACGGCCTCGGGCGCGAACGCACGCAGCGCGCGGTCTTCCTCCGGCAGGGCGGGCACGGCGAGCTCGCACGACGTCACCCCGGCGGATGCCCAGTCCACCGCGATGGCGGCGAGCAGGTCATCCCGCACACCGTCGGCACCCGGAAGCACGGCGCTCTCGAGGAGCACGCCGACCCCGCCGCGAGGCTCGGCGACCGCGTAGCCGACCACGGTCGATCCCTCGATCCGGCGGTACAGAATGGCGCCTCGCAGCCGTACCTCCGCCATCGCCCAGTCCCGATCACCGCGCTCCGGCGCCAGGACCAGATCGGACCGTGAACGTTCGTAGACCTCGCGCACTGCACGGAGACTCCCGAGCCCGACGGATTCGCGCACGACGCGCCCCTCGGTCCCGACGGCGGCGGGCGTCGCAGCGCGCCAGAGCCCGGCCACGGTCCGCGCCATCGAGAACGTCTCGAACCCGCTGGAGCGGTACACCTCGGGGGTGCCGGTGAACAGCAGCGCCCAGTCGGCGTCGCCCGCCGCCTGCAGAGTCGCGGCGACCAGCCGGCGTGCGAGTCCCTGCCCCCTCGCCCGCTCGGCGACCGCGACGCT
>NZ_JBLVOH010000150.1:59404-60646 GCF_053543675.1 Microbacterium umsixpiens | reverse complement strand
GGCAACGACCCCACTTTCGAAGGCAACCCACACGACGCCGTCACCATCGAGAGCCAGACCGTGCGGTTCCTCTCCGATGCCGGAGAGATCGAACTCGGCGAGATCGCCCTCCGTGGTGATCCTGCCCAGCCTGTTCGCTCCCCACTCCGTGAACCAGCACCCGGTGTCGTCGGCGATCACCGCGTGCGGTCGGCTGTCCGGTGCGAGGACGAAGTCGCGGACGTGCCGATCGCCGTCGACCCGGAGGATGCTCCCCCGCGCGATGTCGGCGGACCAGACATACTCCCCTGCTGCCGCGATGCCGACGGGGGCTGCGCCATCGGGCAGCGTGATGAGTTCGGTACCGCCTGCGGCATCCCATCGCTCGAGCACCCCCCGCTGGTTGAGCGAGACCCAGACAGAGCCGTCCCGGTGGGCGGTGGCCATCGCCGGGTATGCGCCTTCCAGGGGGACGGCGACCTCGCTGCGGAGTCCGTCCCGGCTGACCACGGCGAGCTTGTTCTCCTGCATAAGGGTCACCAACGCATCGGAGCCGACAGCCGCGATGCCGTACGGCCCACCCGGAACGTCGATGAAGTTCAGCCGATCGTCGCTCGCGATGAGGGCTATCCGATCTGCGCCGGTAACCGCGCACCACGTCGCTTCGGAGGTCACGGCGAGCTGACCCGGCCGCTCGCCGATGGTGAACCGGTGCTCGCGCCCGTCCGGGGACCGCCGCACGAGCTCTCCGGTGTTCACGAGAGTGATCCACATCTCGCCGCTGGAGCCGAAGGCGACAGCGTATGGACCGGCCGCGCCGTAGTCGAGCACCGCAGCGCTGTGTGCGGCGAGGGGCTCGGTGATGTCGGCCACGAGTTCACCCGCCTTTCATCGCTTCCCCGCCTGGGAGGTCACACCGCGGCTGCGGCCCGGTCTCCCACGCGCTGACCGACGACCGCCGACACACCGTCCTGGCGCATCGAGACTCCGTAAAGGGCGTCGGCGATCTCCATCGTGCGCTTCTGGTGCGTGATGATCAACAGCTGGGAGCTCTCTCGCAGCTGCTCGAACACCGTGAGTAGGCGCCCCAGGTTCGCATCATCGAGCGCCGCCTCGACCTCGTCGAGAATGTAGAACGGGCTCGGCCGCGCCTTGAAGATCGCCACGAGCAGGGCGACCGCGGCCAGCGAACGCTCACCACCGGAGAGCAGCGAGAGTCGCTCGATCTTCTTCCCGACCGGACGCACCGACACCTCGATGCCG
>NZ_JBLVOH010000150.1:52106-59384 GCF_053543675.1 Microbacterium umsixpiens | reverse complement strand
TCAGCATGTTCTCCGGGTCGGTGAGGGAGATGCTCCCCGTGCCACCGGGGAACAGCAGCGGGAAGACCTGACCGAACGCCTCCTTCGTGTCCTCGAAGGCGCTCGCGAAGATGGTCTGCATGCGCTCGTCGAGGTCGGCGATGATCGTCAGGAGGTCCTGACGCGTCTGCGTGAGATCGGCCAACTGCTCGGTGAGGAAGGCATGGCGCTGCTCCAGCGCGGCGAACTCCTCGAGCGCCAGCGGGTTGACGCGTCCGAGCTGTGCAAGCTTCCGCTCGGCATCGGCCAGACGGCGCTGCTGGATGCGGCGGTCGAAGGGGATCGCCGTGTCGTCGAGCAGCTCGTCTGCGGGGTGCTCGACTCCCGGGTCGCGCGGTACGAGCTGATCAGGGCCATATTCCGCGACGAGAATATCTTCGTCGAGGGCCAGCTCAGACGAGACCCGCTCGAGCAGGCTGTTGAGATGGAGTTTCTTCTCGTGGATCTGCAACTCGAGACCGTGCACGCTCTCGGTCAGACCCGCGAGGCGCTCCCGCAGCGACGTCTCCTGGGCGCGGAGCCCGACGAGCTCCTCGTTCTGCGCCGAACGCGCGGCCTCCGCCTCGGCCAGGGCCAGGCGCGCCTCGGTGACCGAGCGGTCGAGGGAGTCGAGGATCCGCGGCAGCTCCTCCGCGACGCCCGAAGCCGCTTCGCGCTGGGCACGACGGATCACCGCACGCCGCGCCGCTTCGGCCGCGGCATCGCGCTCCTGCTCGCGCTGCCGCTCGAGACTCGTCACCCGCGCCTGGGCCGCGCGCACGCGTTCCCGCAGCGTCTCGATCTCCAGCCGCGCTCGCACCTCGCCCTCACGGGCCATCTCGAGCGTCTCGAGCAGCCCGTCTCGCGCGGAGGCGTCGAGGACCGGACGCGGAGCCGCGATCGCCTCGTCCAGCGCAGCTTTGGCGGCTTCCGCTTTCGCCTCCGCATCGGACACGGCGGCCTGCGCTTGGGCCAGGCCGGTTTCGAGTCGCTCGCATTCGGCGACCGCGGATTCGTGGCGGACGGTGACCCGGTTCACCTGCTCGGCATGGGTGGCGAGGGCTGCATCATGCTCGCGCAGAGCACGGAGCGCGTCCTTCGCCTGGCGTCTGGTCGTCTCGACTGCTTCGTTCGCGTCCTCGCGCGCCTCGCGGAGCGAGTCCACCACGATCTGAATCTCCGCCAGGCGCTCGGCAGCGGCATCCCGCTCCGCCGCGAGCTCCAGTCGCGATCGTTCGCCACCGGACCCGGTGCGTAGCGTCTGGGCGGTGATCACGTCGCCCCCGACGGTCACGATCGTCGTCGAAGTGTCCCCGGCTCCGTCGAGCGCCGTGCGCGCGACACGGGCGGCGCCCAGATCGTCTGCGATCAGAACGTGCGACAGGATGCCCAGCACACCGTCGGGTGCCGTCACAGTCTCGACCGCGGGTGTGACGCCCTCGATCGGGGCGGCGACGGGCTCTGGACGAAGCGCGTCGGCGACGACGAAGTCGACGACTCCCCTGCGGTTCTCGGCAGCTTCTGCCGCCTGGGCGAAAGCGTCGGCCGCAGTGTCGATGAGAACGCCTTCTGTGAGCGGACCGAGGACCGCGGCGATCGCCGCTTCGTAGCCGGCACGGACCTGCACGGCGTCTCCGACGAGTCCGCGAATGCCCTTTCCGCCGGCTTTGACGATCTCGGCGGCGCCACCCGACAGGGCCAGAGCACTGCTCAGGGCCGCGGCCTTCGCGGTCAGGGAGTCGACCTCACGCTCGGCCGCATGCAGTCGCTCACGCAGAGTCTCCCGCTCGGCCTCCGCGGCTGTCGCCGCCCGCTGCGCGCTCTCGTACGCGGCCGCATGTTCGACGGCGGTGCCCTCGGGTGCTTCGGCATCGTCGATCGCCTCGAGCGCCTCGGCAGCCTCCCGCCTGCGCGCGTTCGCCGCCTCGAGCGCGTTCTCCTGACGAAGCACCGCGCCTCGCACGGCGGCGAGTGCCGAGGCCGCGGCGTCAGCGGTGCCGCGCAGCGCCGAGAGGCGCATGTCGTATTCCGACACCAGCGCACTCTGCTCGGCGATGTCCACATCGAGCGTGTCGAGCTCGGCCCTGGCGTGCACGACGTCACGGCTCGCCGACGCCGCCGCATCCTGCGCGTCGCCGAGACCGGCCGAGATCACGTCGATCTCGTCCTTCGCCTCATCGATAGTGGCCTGGGTCACGGTGACGGCGGTGACGGCAGCGTCGTCATCTTCGGATCCGAGCAGCGCCAGGCGTTGGTTCGCGAGCGTGTAGAGCCCGCGCATCCGCTCCTGCACCTGCTCCAGACCGAAGGCCACGCTCCGGGCCTGATCGACGGCGACCGAGTTCTGATCCTGCTCGAGCCGAGCGATACTCGCTCGCACCGTTTCGGCCTGGTCCGACAGGACCAGCCGCTCGGTGTGGCGTTCGTGCTCGGTACGGGTGTGGTCGGCGAGAGCCGTACGCAGCGCGACGACGTCGTCCGCGAAGATCCGGGCCTTCGCATCACGCACGACGGCAGCGATCGTCTGCGCCTCGCGCGCGATCTCCGCCTGGCGCCCGAGCGGCTTGAGCTGACGGCGGATCTCCCCCGCCAGGTCGCTGAGACGGGTGAGGTTCGCCTCCATCGCATCGAGCTTGCGGAGGGTCTTCTCCTTGCGGCGGCGATGCTTGAGGATTCCCGCCGCCTCTTCGATGAAGCCCCGCCGGTCCTCGGGAGAAGCCTGCAGCACCGTATCGAGGCGCCCCTGCCCGACGATCACGTGCATTTCGCGGCCCAGTCCGGAGTCGCTGAGAAGCTCCTGCACATCGAGGAGCCGGCATCCTTCGCCGTTGATCGCGTACTCGCTCGACCCGTTGCGGAACAGCGTGCGGCTGATCGTGACCTCGGCGAACTCGATCGGGAGGGCACCGTCGGCGTTGTCGATCGTGAGCTGCACCTCAGCGCGCCCGAGCGGGCCCCGCGTCGAAGTGCCCGCGAAGATGACGTCCTCCATCTTTCCGCCGCGGAGCGTCTTCGCGCCCTGCTCCCCCATCACCCAGGCAAGGGCGTCGACGACGTTCGACTTGCCCGACCCGTTGGGGCCGACGATGCAGGTCACGCCGGGCTCGAAGACGAAGCTCGTCGGCTGCGCGAACGACTTGAACCCTTTGAGCGTCAGGCTCTTCAGATGCATGCGGGCACCGCTCGTCCGGGGAGAATCACGCCGCTACGCTACCGGAATCACGGGCTTCAGCCGTCATCCCGCGCGGGCGTTCGTCGAACCGATACCGCTCGACGACACGCCGTAAGATACGGAAACGCTTGACGCTGCCCGCTCGTGTTCGCTACCGTTTCCTCCGGATCGCCACACGAAAGGAGGTTACCGATGATGATGATTCAGCTCAACGCACAGGCCACTGGCCTTGCCGCGCCCGCGCACTCTGCGCTGCGCCCTGCGTTCTCGGTGACCGCCGGCGTCCGCATCAGCGCGCTTTCGTAGCAGCGCACCCCGAGAATCACGGCCCGTAGTGGGCCTCCTCTCTCCGGTCGGTGCATCCGCGCCCCACCCTCTGTTCCGCAACCGGAACATGGATCTCGCCGCCTTCGGCTCCCACGCTCCGTGGTCCGAGGAGCCGCCGTCGTCCGCGCCCCTGGCGGCCATGCTCGCCATCGAGGTGCGACGTCTCCTGCACCCGCTCGCCCACTTCCCTTTCGAAGGACTCTCTCGTGAATACCACGTTGCGCCGCAACATCACCCACCCGCCCGATACCGAGGACCGCGAGGTCTTCCAGATCCCCCGCGACGATGAGCTCCGCCGTTTGGCGCTCACGGATCGCCTCTCTCTCCGGATCGGCCTCTGGCTGCTCCAACGGTCTCAGCGCCCGCGTCGGCAACGCCGCGCCGTCCACATCGAGTCGGCGGAGCTGCTGATCTCCGAGCAACGTCGCCGCGCCGAACATGAGCTGGGCGTCCTCACGGCCTTCGCCCTGCAGCGCGGTATCCGCTGATTCCGTCGCCCGAGGGACGCCGAGTCCCACATCCCTCTTGAACCCACACCAGTAAGGACCTGACATGACCATCGCTGAACCGACGATCACGCCGTTGATCGTCCCGACCTCGATCGATGACGACACGGCGGCGGAGTTCCGGGCGTACGGCGAACTCAACCGCCAGATCTGCGACGAGCAGGTCGGACTTCCGGGCCTCGCCCTGGAGGCGGCGCAGGTTCTGCCCGGCTGGCAGGACGACACCGACTCGCTGGACCGCGGCTTCGTCGCCCGTGTCGACGGTGAGATCGTCGGCATGGCGACGATCTCCTTCGCGCAGGAGGAGGAGGCGAACGCCGGCGAGATCGACATGCTCGTGCCGGAGGCGCACTGGGGTCATGGCATCGAGAACGCGCTGCTCGCGCGCGCCGAGGAGGAGGCCAGATCGCGCGGTCGCACCGTTCTTCAGCTGTGGAGCCTGCACCGGCCGGAAGAGACCGAGCGCATGCTCGTGCCGAGGACCGGGTGGGGCCGCGTGCCGGCCACGCCCCTGAGCGATCTGGCCGAATCCGCCGGATACACGCTCGAGCAGGTCGAGCGGAACAGCGAGTTCGATCTGCGCTCCGACCCGGCGCTCCTGCGCACGGCGCTGGCGGAGGCGAACGCTCATGCCGGTTCGGAGTACCGGATCGTGGAGTGGATGCTGCCGACGCCGCCGGAACTGCGCCCGGCATACGCCGGCATCCTCGCACGCCTGTCGACAGACGCCCCGAGCGGGGAGATGGACTTCGTCGCCGAGGTGTGGGACGCCGATCGTGTCGCACGGCGGGATGGGCGAATCGCCGACTCCGGACGTGTCGTCTCGGTCGCCGCCGTGCAGCACGTCCCCACCGGCGACATCGTCGCCTACAACGAGCTGCTGATCGGGACCGATCACACGGGCGTCACCCATCAGTACGGCACCCTGGTGTCGAAGGACCATCGCGGTCATCGGCTCGGGACGATCGTGAAGTGCGCGAACCTGCTGCGGTGGCAGGCACTGATGCCGGAGTCGCCCGTCGTCTCCACGTTCAACGCGGAGGAGAACCGCCCCATGCTCAGCATCAACGAGAAGATCGGCTTCCGGCCGGTATCGTATGCCGGCGGGTGGCAGAAGAAGCTCTGAGGCACGTGCGGGCCCGATCTCATTCTCCGGGATGAGGTCGGGCCCGCTCCGTCATCCGCCGGATCGACGACATCGGGTGTTCTGCTGACGAGAGTGGAAACATGAACATCCCCGTGATCGAAGCCCATGCCCTGACCAAGACCTTCGGGATGACACGCGCCCTCGCCGGAGTCGATCTCGCGATCCATCGCGGTGAGTCCGTCGCGATCATGGGCGCCTCAGGTTCCGGCAAGACGACCCTGCTGCATGTACTGGCCGGAATCACCACGCCGGATGCGGGCAGCGTTGTCTTCCGGCCGACTGAAGGCGCTCCCATCGAGGTCACCGCGCTCGGTGAATCCGCGCGGTCGCGACTGCGCCGCGAGAGGTTCGGCTTCGTCTTCCAGCAGGGGCTGCTCATCCCGGAGCTGACGGCAGTGGAGAACGTCGCGCTGGCGTCGATGATCAACGGCATCCGACGTCAGGATGCCATCCAGCATGCGGCGTCGTGGCTCGCCGCCCTCGGTCTCGCGGGTATGGAGGATCGCCGGATCGGCGAGCTCTCCGGCGGTCAGGCCCAGCGCGTCGCCATCGCGCGTGCGCAGGCCACGGGCGCGGAGCTCGTCTTCGCCGACGAGCCGACCGGTGCTCTCGACTCGCACACGTCGTCCGAGGTCATGGATGCCCTGCTGTGGTCGACCACCGCCCAGGGCCGGACCCTCGTCGTGGTCACCCATGACCCCGAGGTGGCCAGTCGCTGCACCCGCACGGTCGCCGTCCGCGACGGACGAATCGTCTCTTCGGCGGTGGCCGCGTGAACCGGCACGTCCTCGCTCTGCTGCTGCGCCCCGCACCAGAGCAGAACAGCGTGCTCGCCCTTCCCGTCGTGGCGTTCGGCGTGGTGACCACACTGGTGCTGACCGTGATCGGAGGCGCCCAGTCATTCTGGGGCTGGACGGACCCTGAGGCCCCCATCTATCAGGCGCTCGCCGCCATCGCGCTCGTCCTCCTGGTCGTCCCGCTGATGTCGCTCGGCGGGGCAGCGGCGCGGCTCTCCGCCCGTCGCCGGGACGAGCGCCTCTCGACCCTGCGGCTGCTCGGGGTCTCCCCTGCCGGCGTCACGGTCGCGACCGTCGCCGAATCCGTTCTCGTCGCCGCGGCCGGAGCACTCGCCGGTGTCGTCGGGCACGTCGCGCTGAGTCCGCTCATCGGCCTGATCCCGTTCCGCGGCGAAGCTCTCGGGTTCGGTGCGGTCGTGCTACCTCCGGCCCAGATCGCCGTGGTGCTCGCTGGCGTGCTCGTCCTCGCTTCGGCGAGTGCGGTCGTCGGGCTCCGTCGCGTGGTGATCTCGCCCCTCGGGGTCCGCACCCGTGCCACGACAACCAACGTGCACTGGATCCGCGCGTTGATCGCCGCGGGCACAATCGCGATCGCAGTCGTGCTCATCAAAGTCTTCCCGTCCATCGGCGGGCTGGTCACCACCATCGTCGTGCTGGCCGGACTGTTCGGTGCCGCGCTCGCGGTGCTCAACGTCGTGGGCCCGTGGGTCCTCAAGGTGTCGGCATCGCGACAGCTTCGCCGGGCCGAACAGCCGGAGCGGCTGCTCGCCGCGCGCGTGGTCCTGGATTCTCCCAAAGCCGCGTGGCGGCAGGTCGGTGGCATCGCGATGGCGAGCTTCATGGCCGTCTTCGCCGGAACGGGCGTGGCGCTGATGAACGTGATGACCGGATCGGAGGCGGCCGAGGCCGACATCGCCCTGGCCACCGATATCCGCACCGGTCTCGTCATCACCCTGATCGGGTCGTTCCTCATGGTGGCGGCGTCCGTCGGCGTGAACCAGGCGTCCGACGTGCTCGACCAGCGCGAGCTGCACCGCAGCCTCCATCACCTGGGCATGCCGCTGGAGACCGTGGACCGTGCCCGGAGACGTGCGATCATGTCCCCGCTGCTGATCACGGCGATCGGCTCGGCTCTGGTCGCGGCCGTCCTCGTGATCCCGCTGCTCGGCATCGCACTCATCACGGCGCCGCTCTCGCTCCTCACGATCGCGGCGGTGGTCGGTGTGGGGATCGGGATCGTCTGGGCGACCACGTGGGCCACGCGTCCGCTGCTGCGGGGAGCGTTCCAGACCGCATGACCGGCCGCGGGGG
>NZ_JBLVOH010000150.1:51198-52025 GCF_053543675.1 Microbacterium umsixpiens | reverse complement strand
GTCGCTGGCAGGACGGGCAGAAGTGCGAGCCCCTGTTCATGAAGCTCTCCCGTACGATCGCCGTTCCGCAGCGCGGACACGGCTTGCCCTGCCGGCCGTATGCGTTGAGAGAGTGGGCGAAGTAGCCCGCCTGACCGTTGACGTTGACGTACTGCGCGTCGAAGCTCGTTCCGCCCTCCGCCAGGGCCTTCGCGAGCACGAGCCGCACTTCCACCAGCAGTCGGCGCACAGCCTGCGTGGACAGGTGGTCGGCAGGTGTCTCCGGATGGATGCGCGCAGCCCAGAGAGACTCATCAGCGTAGATGTTGCCGATCCCGCTCACGACGCCCTGGTCGAGGAGAACACGCTTGATCGCGCTTCCCCGCCGTGCGAGCGCGACACGGAAGGCGCGATCATCGAAGGAGGGATCGAGAGGATCGCGCGCGATGTGCGAGACCTGCGTGGGGATCCGCGATCCGTCGTCATCGAGCAGCGCATCGACGGCGAGCGAGCCGAACGTCCGCTGATCCGCGAACACGATCGCGAGCTCGCCGTGCAGGGGATGCTCGATGCCGATGCGGATCCGTTCATGACGTTCCGCGTCGGCATTCGGCGTCCGCAGCAGCATCTGACCACTCATACCGAGGTGCGCGATCAGGGCGGAATCCTCGTCGTCGAGAGGGAGCCAGAGGAACTTGCCCCGGCGGGATGCGGCAGTGAAGGTTCGGCCTTCGAGCCTGCCGACGAAATCCGCGGCCCCGGCGACATGCCGCGTGAGCGCACGCTCGTCGAACACGCTCACCGACGTGATGACCGATCCGACCGCAGCCGGTTCGAGACCGGCGCGG
>NZ_JBLVOH010000150.1:50552-51178 GCF_053543675.1 Microbacterium umsixpiens | reverse complement strand
CGCTCGCTGAGCGTGCGCCAGGCGCTGAGGGCCGCCGCCATCTCTGCGGTCTTCTTGCTGCTGCCGTGGCCGATCATGCTGACGTCGCCGACCGATACCGTGGCGGTGAAGCGGCGGTCGTGATCCGGGCCGCTCGCCTCGACCGAATACTGCGGCGGCGTCGCGCCGACACGGGCAGCGAGCTCCTGCAGACTGGTCTTCGGGTCCATCGCCGCGCCGTAGCGCTCTGGATCCGCGAGCAGAGGCTCCGTCAGACGAAGCACGAGCGCTGTGGCGGCCTCAGGACCCGCCGACAGGTACGTGGCACCGATCACGGCTTCCATCGTGTCCGCCAGGATCGAGTCCTTGTCTCGACCACCGGTCTGCTCCTCACCGCGCCCCAGCAGCAGATGGCTGCCGAGGTCGATGCCGCGAGCCACTTCCGCAAGAGCGACAGTGGACACGACGCTCGCACGCCGCTTCGCCAGCTCGCCCTCGTCGAGGTCGGGGTGCGTGGTGAAGAGCATCACGGTCACGGCCTGACCCAAGACCGAATCACCGAGGAACTCCAGGCGCTCGTTGTGCGGGATCCCGCCGTGCTCATACGCGTAAGAGCGGTGAGTGAGGGCCAACTCCAGAAGCTCCCC
>NZ_JBLVOH010000150.1:45811-50526 GCF_053543675.1 Microbacterium umsixpiens | reverse complement strand
GCGGAGCTTATCTGGGAGAGGCCTCGTCCCCCCGGGGACCTCCGTCACGGTACGCGACTCAGACGTCGGCGACCTTGCGGCCCTTGTACTCGAGGAAGAGTTCGGTGCCCTGGGAGTCGGTGACGACCTTGGCCTGGTGAGGACGGCTGTAGACGACCTGACCGTTCTCGATGGTCTTCACGAGGGCGACGGGAGCCGCCTTCCACTGCGCGCGACGCGAGCGGGTGTTCGAACGGGAAACCTTGCGCTTCGGGGGGTTACCAGCCATGACTAGCTCTCTTCTTTCTCGGCGGCACGAGATTCTTCCGTGCCGTCTTGGTCTGTGATGTTCTGGAGCGCACTCCACCGAGGATCGATGGGAGCCACCTGCTCCGTTCCGGTGCTCACGGCCAGTCGTTCACCCGTTTTCGGGTCGAGACCCGGGCAATCCGGCTGACACACCGGCTGAAAAGGAAGCGACAATACGGCCGCATCCCTGACGAGAGTTTCAAGATCCACGTGGTCGTCTTGAACCTCGAAGTCAGTTTCTTCCTCACCAGGATACGCGAAAAGCTCCTGGAACTCGACTTCGACGGGCCGAGCGATGTCGATCAGGCATCTGCCGCACACGCCGACGTACTCCGCGTCGGCCGTTCCGGAGACCAGAATGCCCTCGTGGACCGACTCCAGACGCACATCGAGGTCGATGTCCGAGCCCGCTTCGAAGGTGACGATACCCTCCCCCCAGGTCTCTTTGAGAGCCACGGTGAACTCGTGTTCCCGCATCTCTCCCGGACGTCGGACGATGTCACGGACGGGGAGCACGAAAGGGCCGTTCATTCGAGAGCGCACGGTTCCATGCTACTCGGCTGCACCTGCGGCCGGGCTGACCGTCGCCCCGAGGAGGACTCAGATCCCGCGTCCACCGGTGTCGAGGAAGTCTGCCACCGCAGGCGGAACGAACGGTGTCACGTCGCCGCCGAGCGAGGCGACCTGACGTACCAGCGAGCTCGAGACCATCGCGTGCGACGGATCCGGCAGGAGGAACACGGTCTCGATGTCGGCGAGGTGGCGGTTGACGATCGCCATCGGCGACTCGTAGGCGACGTCGATCTGCGAGCGGATGCCCTTCACGAGGACCCCGGCGCCGACATCGCGGGCATAGTCCACGAGCAGTCCCATGCTCCACGAGCCGATCACGATGTTGCCCGGCATGCCGTCTTCGGCGATCGAACGCTCGAGGAGGGAGAGCCGCTGTGCGATCGGGAGCATCGCCTCTTTGCCGGGGTTGTGCACCACCAGCACGTGCAGCTCGTCATAGAGGGCTGCTGCCCGGCGGATCACGTCGAGATGACCCAGGGTCGGCGGATCGAAGGAACCCGGGACGACGGCGATCCGGCTGCTCATGCCACCAGCCTAGGGCAGGAACCGAACTCAGTTCTTCGCGAGCGCCGCTCGATCCTCATCGGTCACGCGCCGAGCGATGGCTTCGCGAAGACCGGGGTGCTGCTGGAGCATCGGGTCGTCCGTGAGGATCTTCTCGGCCACCTCGCGGGCACGCGTGATGAGGGCTGCATCCTTGACGACACGCAGCAGCTTGAGCGACGAGCGGACGCCGGCCTGTGCGGCACCGAGCACATCGCCCTCACCCCGCAGCTCGAGATCGACCTCGGCGAGGGCGAAACCGTCGAGCGTCGCTGCCACAGCGTCGACACGGTCCCGAGCGAGGGAGCCGGACTCCGCCTCGGTGACCAGGAGGCAGAGTCCGGGAACGCCACCCCGGCCCACGCGTCCGCGCAGTTGGTGCAGCTGGGAGACACCGAAGCGATCGGCGTCGAGCACGATCATCGTGGAGGCGTTGGGGACGTCCACGCCGACCTCGATCACGGTGGTGGCCAGCAGCAGATCGATCTCGCCGCGGGCAAAGGCCTGCATGACGGCATCCTTCTCATCCGACGGCATCCGACCATGCAGCACGGCGCGACGGATCCCACCGAGAGTGGGATGGGTCGCGAGAGCCTCGTCGAGCTGCACCACGCCCCACCGGGGACCGGACGCGCCCTCGGGGACCAACGCGGAGGGCTCAGCCGCTTCTGCGGTCTTCTTCGTCGTGTCGATCGCCGCGCAGACCGCGAACACCTGCCGCCCCTGGGCGATCTCCTCTGCGGCGCGCTCCCAGACGCGATTGAACCATCCGGGGTGCTCGGCCAGCGGCGCGACGAACGACTCGATGCCCGCGCGTCCAGCCGGCATCGTGCGGATGACGGAGGTATCGAGGTCGCCGAACACCGTCATCGCCACCGTTCGCGGGATGGGCGTCGCCGTGAGCACCAGCGCGTGCGGGCTCGATCCCTTCGCGCGGAGCGCCTCCCGCTGCTCGACCCCGAAGCGGTGCTGCTCGTCGACCACGACGAGACCGAGGTCGGCGAAGGTCGTCTTCTCGCCCAGCAGCGCATGCGTGCCGACGACGATGAGCGCCTGACCCGAGGCGACGCGGAGCGCAGCCTTGCGTCGCTCCGCGGCCGGAAGCTGGCCGGTGAGCAGCGTCGGCATCAGCAGCGGGGCGAGATCGGGACCGAGCATCTTCGCGATCGAGCGCAGATGCTGGCCGGCCAGCACCTCTGTCGGAGCGATCAGCGCCGCCTGCCCGCCACTCTCGGCCACCTGCAGCATCGCCCGCAGCGCCACCAGCGTCTTGCCGGAACCGACCTCACCCTGGACGAGCCGGTTCATCGGCCACGACCCGACGAGGTCAGCGGCGATCTGCGCCCCGACGGTCTCCTGATCGGGCGTGAGCGTGTACGGCATCGCGGCGTCGAACCGCTCGAGGAGGCCTCCCGGTCCAGCCGGCCGCGACGTGGCGGAGAGCGCGCGCACCGCGTCACGCTGCTGCAGGAGCGCAGTCTGCAAAGTGAGCGCCTCGTGCATCCGGAGGGTGCGAACGGCCGGATCGATGTCGTTGCGCGTGCGTGGGCGATGGATCCGCTCCAGCGCCTCGTCGGCCGTGAGCAGCTCCTCGCGCTCCCTGATCTCGGCCGTCAACGGGTCGGGCACCTCGACGAGATCGTCCAGCACCCGTCCGATGAGGCGGGCGATCTGCCACGTCTGGATCGCCGAGGTCGCCGGGTAGATCGGGATCGGAACCGCCGCACGCGCATCCGCGCTGCGCCGGGCGGAATCCTCATCGTCGAACAGCTCGTACTCGGGATGCGCGAACTGGGTGACGCCGTTGAACTCCCCCACCTTGCCGGAGAAGACTCCGCGGCGGCCGACCGCGAGGTCTTTGGAACGCCACTCCGCCGCACCGACGTTCTTCGCGAAGAACGTGAGGGACATCCGTCCGATTCCATCGCCGATGACCACGTCGACCATCGCGCCCGGCCGATTGCGCATCCGTCGGAAGCTCGAGGACAGGACCTCGGCGACGATGGTCACCGTCTCGCCGAGGGGGAGGTCGCGGATCGGCGTCAGCTCGCCCGGATCGGCGTAGCGACGCGGATAGTGCGAGAGCAGGTCGCCCACGTTCTGCATGCCGAAAGCTCGTCCGAGCGTCTTGGCAGACGCCGCACCGAGCGCATCCTCCAACGAGGAATCGAGCGTGAGCGACATGCTCCGAGTCTAGGGAACGCGACCGACACCGCCGTCACCCGGGCTGTCGTATCGTGAAGTGGTGACGAGGATCATCGCAGGCGCCGCCAGAGGCGCACGCCTGGAAGTGCCGGGTGTCGGCACGCGACCGACCAGCGACCGGGTGCGGGAATCGCTCTTCGGCGCACTGGAGGCGCTGAGCGCCATCGACGGCGCGCGCGTTCTCGACCTGTATGCCGGTTCCGGCGCCCTGGGCCTCGAGGCGCTGAGCAGGGGCGCCGCCAGCGCGGATCTCGTCGAGCGAGGCCGGCAGGCGGCAGCCATCGTCCGCCGCAACGCCGCCGTCGTCGCCAAGGCCGGAGGCCTGTCGGCCGGTCGGGTGCACGAGGGCGCGGTCCATGCGTTCCTGCAGCGCGCGGCCGGGCCCTTCGACCTGGTCTTCACCGACCCGCCCTACGATCTCGACGATGCGGCCATGACCGCCGACCTCGTCGCCCTCGCCCCACTGCTCTCTCCGGACGCGGTCGTCGTCGTCGAACGAGCGCGCCGTGCGACTCCTCCCGACTTCGGTGCCGCCGGTCTGGAGCTGTTCCGCGAGAAGTCCTACGGTGACACGACGCTCTGGTGGGCGGAGCCGGCGGCCGACGATGGTTCGCCAGCGGACGATCAGCCCGAGACCGAATCCCAGTCCCGATAGGGATCCCATCCGCTGATGTCGACCGGAAGGCCGTCGCACAGCAGATCCTCGTCTCCGCCCGGGATGACCCGTCCGATCACGCGGAACCCCGGCGGGAGCATGCCTTCGGGGAATGTGGCGAGCAGCGCGTGGTCCTCTCCCCCGGCGATCGCACGCTCCGGATCAGCGCCCAGCGCCGCGCGGTCGAGAGCGATGGTGACCCCCGACGCTGCGGCCATCCGGCGGGCATCGAGAGCGAGCCCGTCGGAGATGTCCATCATCGCGGTCGCACCGGCCGTCGCCGCCACCGCGCCGAGACCGATCGGGGGCGACGGGCGCAGCTGGGCGGCCAGCGCAGCGGACTCGCCTGCCGCCAGCTTCGCGACGTCGACCGGCACGGGCGCATCGCCGTCACGGAAACGTCCGAACAGCACGGCGAGTCCGTGTGCAGCGTTGCCCAGCTCACCGGCGA
>NZ_JBLVOH010000150.1:32990-45791 GCF_053543675.1 Microbacterium umsixpiens | reverse complement strand
GCGACGACGTCTCCGGGACGAGCGCCGTCGCGGGTGACCGGAGCCCGACCCTCGAGATCCCCGAGCGCCGTCACCGCGATGGTCAGCACATCCGACACCGTGAGGTCTCCGCCGACCACGGCGCAGCCCGGCGCCAGCGCGTCACACGCGTCACGGAAGCCGTCAGCGAGACGCTCGACGAAGGAGAGACGCAGATCCCGGGGAACAGCCAGTGCGACGAGAAGAGCCGTCGGACGCGCCCCCATCGCCGCGACGTCCGCGAGGTTCACGGCCGCGGCCTTCCAACCGAGGTCGTAACCGCTGGACCACGCGAGACGGAAGTCCGGCCCGTGCACGAGCGTGTCGGTCGTCGCCACCACGCTGCCCGATGGCGTCGCGATCACGGCGGCATCGTCCCCCGGCCCGACGAGGGTATGCGCGGCCGGCGCGGTGCGGGTGAGGATCGCCTGCAGGATGCGTCCTTCGGAGACATCGCCCAGGCGCGGATCATCGGCTTCGGGTCGGGAGGGCATGCTGTCAAAGGTAGCCTGGAAGCATGCCTCGTTCCCGTCGCCTCGCTGCCCTCGCAGGCGCGGTGATCCTCTCCGCCGCCCTCGCCGGATGCTCCACGACCGTGCACCTCGAACCGGCCGATGACGCGAACGATCCGGCGTGCGCCTCGGTCTCGGTGCTGCTGCCGGACAGCGTCGCCGGGTTCGACCGGGTGTGGACGGATGCCCAGGCCACAGGCGCATGGGGAGAGCCCACCACCGTCGCCCTGCGCTGCGGTGTCGAGCCGCCGGCCCCTTCCGCACTCGTCTGCACCACGCTCGGCGGCGTCGACTGGCTGGTCCTCGAGCAGGAGGAGGAGCGGCAGCGCCTGGTCACTTACGGGCGCGAGCCCGCGGTCGAGGTCAACATCCGTCGGGGTGAGCAGATCGACTTCCAATCCATCGTGGACTCGATCTCCACGAGCATCCAGTCAGGACTGGCGCCGGCGACGGCGAAGTGCACCGACCGCGTCGAGTTCCCCGCGAGCTGACCGCAGGAGGCGCGCCGGCGTCAGCGCCGCAGACCCGCCTCGACAAGCTCGGTGATCAGTTCGCCGTAGCTCAGGCCGGACGCCACCCAGCACTTCGGGAACATCGAGATCGGGGTGAAGCCCGGCATCGTGTTGAGCTCGTTGACGACGAGGGTGCCCTCGGGGGTCAGGAACATGTCGACGCGGGCGAGCCCCCGGCCGTCGACGGCCTCGAACGCGCGGAGGCCCGCCTCCTGGATCGCCGCCGTCTCCGCTTCGGTCAACTCGGCCGGGCAGATGACGTCGACGCCGTCGCCCCCGAGGTACTTGCCCTCGAAGTCGTAGAATCCCCGCGAGGTGAGGACGACTTCTCCCGGGAGGGAGGCGCGCACCCCTTCCGCGGTCTCGAGCACGGCGACCTCGATCTCACGGCCGCTCACTCCGGTCTCGATGAGCACCTTGTCGTCTTCGGCGAGCGCCACAGCCAGCGCAGCGTCGAGTTCGTCAGCGACCTCGACCTTGGACACGCCGACGCTCGAGCCCGCACGAGCAGGCTTCACGAACAGCGGCAGGCCGAGGGCGGCGGTGCGTACGCGGACGTCCGCCGCGTCCCGCTCCCAGTCCGCACGGCGCACGGTCACCCAGGGCGCCACCGAGATGCCGGCGGCCTGCAGAGCGATCTTCATGAAGTGCTTGTCCATGCACAGCGCGGAGTCGAGGACGCCGCCGCCGGCGTAGGGCACCTCGAGGGTGTCGAAGTACCCCTGGATGGTGCCGTCCTCGCCGTGCTGACCGTGCAGGATCGGGAGCACGACGTCGACGGCACCGAGGCCGACGACGGAGCCGTCGACCTGCACGACGCGCAAAGTGCGGTCGCCGCCCGGTTCGGGCCACAGAACACGCGTGCCGTTGTCGACGACCTCAGGAAGGTGCGCGGCGTCCAGCGGGAACTTCGCGGGATCATCGTCCTCCAGGACGAACGCCCCCTCGCGGGTGATCCCCACCGGGATCACCGAGTAGCGGTCGCGATCAATCGCGCCCAGCACGCCCCCCGCCGTTGCGGAACTGATCGAATGCTCGCTGGAGCGCCCGCCGAAGAGCACCACCACCGTCTGCTTGTCCATGATTGGTCCTCTCACCCTGCGGGGTGTCGTCGTCCGTCGTCAGGTGGGGTGCGATGTCTCTCGGATCCATCTTGCCGTCGAGCACCATCTTCACCTGCTCGACGATGGGCATGTCGACCTCGGCCTCGCGTGCGAGCTGCAGGATCGGCGCGACCGATGCCAGCCCCTCCGCCGTCTGCTGCATCTGCTTCACGACGTCCTGGAAGCTGTATCCCTGGCCGAGCAGACGCCCGGCCGTATTGTTGCGGCTCAGCGGCGACTGGCAGGTGGCGATCAGGTCTCCGAGGCCGGCGAGTCCCTGCAACGTCTCCGGGTGTGCACCGTTCGCCACGGCGAAGTCCGTCATCTCGACGAGGCCGCGGGTGATGATCGAGGCCTTGGTGTTCTCGCCGTAGCCGACGCCGTCGACGATGCCGATGGCGACCGCGATCAGATTCTTGAGAACGCCACCGAACTCGGTGCCGATCACGTCGGTGTTCACGAACGTGCGGAAGTAGCTGTTCCGCGCGGCGCGCGCGACGGTGTCCGCCGTCTCCTGGCTCCGCGAGGAGATCACGGCAGCGGTCGGCTGCTCGCGCGCGATCTCCAACGCGAGGTTCGGACCGGACGCGACCGCGATACGGTCGGGGTCGCAGCGAAGCTCCTGGTGGATCACCTGGCTCATGCGCAAGCCGGTGCCGCGCTCGACGCCCTTCATCAGACTGATGATCTTCGCGTCGCTGTCGGCGAGCAGCGGGCGCAGCGCCTTCAGGTTCTCGCGGAGCGACTGGCTCGGCACCGAGAGGTAGACCTGTTCGACGCCCTCGAGCGACGTCGCGAGCTCGTGAGTGGCCGACATCGTGCGTGGGAGGTTGATGCCGGGCAGATACCGGGAGTTGCGCTTGGCCTCGTTGATCTCCTGCGCGAGCTCGGGTCGTCGGGCCCACATCGTCACCTGGGCGCCGCCGTCGGCGAGGATCTTTCCGAAGGTGGTTCCCCAGCTGCCCGAGCCGATGACCGTGGCCCGGGGGCCTACCGGAGCGGTTCTCTTAGGAGTCAAGGCGTCCGGTCTCCTTCTGCCCGTGGCTCGCGGGGTTCCATCGCTCCGCGGGTGCCTTCTCGTCACGCAGCTCCTCCAGGAGCGCCGTGATCGCGTTCATCAGTCGGTTCGATGCCTCGGTGAGGGCCGCCGGCTCCCCGGCGCGGTCCCGCAGATCGGAGACATCGACGGGATCGCCGATGATCACTCGCACGGGCTTGCGCAGCGGCCAGAGGCTGAGGGCCTTCTGATAGCGCCCCATGATCGCCTGCGTACCCCACTGCGCCATCGGGATCAGGGGGATGCCGTCGGCGAGGGCCAGACGCACCGCGCCGGACTTGCCGCGCATCGGCCACAGGTCGGGATCACGCGTGAGAGTGCCCTCGGGATACACGATCACTCCGCGCCCGTGCTCCACCAGCTCTTCCGACTGCTTCATCGTCTGGCGGGCCGAACTGGCGGACGAGGTGCGCGCGACCGGGATCATCCCCGTGCGATGCAGGAACCACCCGAGGACGGGAACCTTGAACAGGCTCTCCTTGGCCATGAACCGCGGCGCCCGACCCGCGCGCCACACGGCGACCGCGACGATGAGCGGATCGAATTCGGAGTAGTGGTTCGGCGCCAGGATGAACGACCCGTGCTGCGGGAGCTTCTCGGCGCCGGTGACCCGGATCTTCGCGATCAGCGAGACGGGCGGGATCACCAGCGCCGCGAGCGGCCAGAAGATGCTCGGCCGCGTCGTCTCGGATGACCGGGACGTCACCTCGGTCACCGGATGACGTCGAAGTCGGCGCCGAGCGCGTCGAGCTTGGCGAGGAACTTCTCGTAGCCGCGGCTGAGGATATCCACACCCGACACCTGCGACTCGCCCGTGGCGGTCAACGCCGCGATGATGTGGCTGTATCCGCCGCGGAGGTCGGGAACCACGATGTCGGCGCCATGCAGCGGCGTCGGCCCCGTGATGACGGCAGCCTGCTCCAGGTCGCGGCGGGGAACGCGGCGGGGCCCGTCCTGCAGACCGCGGGGGTGCACGACGATGTCGGCACCCATCTTGACCAGCGCGTCCGTGAAGCCCATCCGGTTCTCATACACGGTCTCGTGCACGACGCTACGGCCGTGCGCCTGGGTCAGTGCGACCACGAGGGGCTGCTGCCAGTCGGTCATGAAGCCGGGGTGCACGTCGGTCTCGATGACGACGGGCTTGATGTCACCGTCACGACGGAAGAGGATGCCGTCTTCCTGGATATCGAACCAGCCGCCCGCCTTGCGGAAGATGTTGAGGAACGTCAGCATCTCCTGCTGCTTGGCACCGCCGACGAAGATCTCGCCGTCGGTGGCCAGAGCCGCGGATGCCCACGAGGCCGCCTCGTTGCGGTCGAAGATCGACCGGTGGTCGTAGCCGCGGAGCTTCTCGACGCCCTCGATGACGATGACGCGGTTCGGCTCGTAGGAGATGATCGCGCCCATCTTCTGCAGGACCGCGATCAGGTCCATGATCTCGGGCTCGATGGCGGCGTTGCGCAGCTCCGTCACGCCCTCGGCGCGGACCGCGGTGAGCAGCACCTGCTCCGTGGCGCCGACACTCGGGTACGGGAGGTGGATGTTCGCACCGTGCAGGCGGCTTCCGCCCGTCGAGAGGCGGATGCCACTGGGGAGCTTCTCGACGATGGCGCCGAACTTGCGGAGCGCATCCAGGTGGAAGTCGATAGGGCGGTCGCCGATACGGCATCCACCCAGGTCGGGGATGAACGCCTGACCGAGACGGTGCAGGAGCGGCCCGCAGAAGAGGATCGGAATGCGGGAGGCGCCGGCGTGGGCGTCGATCTCCTCGAAGTGGGCCGACTCGACATCACTCGGGTCGAAGACGAGCGAGCCGGGCTCATCGCCCTCGCTGACGCGCACACCGTGTACCTCGAGCAGCGAGCGCACGACGGCGACATCGCTGATCGCCGGCACATCGCGCAGGGTGCTCACGGTCTCGCCGAGGAGCGAGGCGACCATGGCCTTGGTGGCCAGGTTCTTCGCCCCCTTGACGTCGACGCGACCGCGAAGCGGGCGTCCGCCTCGAATGGCGAGGACGTCTCCGGTGAGTGCAGGGACTCCGTCCGGGAGAGCGTCGCGCACAGGTGTCGTCATTCGGAGCCTCACTTCATTTACGGATTTCGGGGGCGGGTTGCCCCTGGGCTCCCCCGCCCCCGCCGTTTACTGAACGGGAAGGGTTCGGGGCCGCCACGACTCGCGACGGGCCTCGAACTGCGCGATCTTGTCTTCGTTGCGCAGCGTGAGCCCGATGTCATCGAGCCCTTCGAGGAGCCGCCATCTAGTGTAATCGTCGATCCCGATCTCGGCCTGGACGTCACCGATCGACGCGCTGCGCGCCTCGAGGTCGACCGTCATCTGCGCCCCGGGATTCCGGTCGATCTCCGCCCAGATCCGCTCGAGATCCTCTTCCGAGATCGTCGCCGCGAGAAGGCCCTGCTTGCCCGAGTTCCCGCGGAAGATGTCGGCGAAGCGCGGACTGAGGACCACTTTGAATCCGAAGTCGCGCAATGCCCACACGGCGTGCTCACGGCTGGATCCGGTACCGAAGTCCGAACCGGCGACGAGGACGGACGCGCCCTGGAAGTCCGGCTGGTTGAGCACGAACTCCGGGTCCTGTCGCCAGCCGTGGAACAGAGCATCTTCGAAACCCGTCTTCGTGACGCGCTTCAAGAAGACAGCCGGGATGATCTGGTCGGTGTCGACGTTCGAGCGCTTCAGCGGTGCGGCGACGCCCGTGTGCGTGATGAACTTCTCCATGGGTCAGATCCCTTCCGTCAGGTCGCTCGGGCTGGACAGCGTGCCGCGGATCGCGGTCGCGGCGGCGACGAGCGGCGACACGAGGTGCGTGCGCCCTCCCTTGCCCTGCCGTCCTTCGAAGTTGCGGTTCGATGTGGAAGCACAGCGCTCGCCCGGTGCGAGCTGGTCGGGGTTCATGCCCAGACACATCGAGCATCCGGCGAAGCGCCATTCCGCTCCGAAGTCCGTGATGACCTTGTCGAGGCCCTCTGCCTCGGCCTCCAGGCGTACACGCGCCGACCCGGGGACGACCATGACGCGCACACCGTCGGCCTTCTTCTTGCCCTGGATGATCGATGCGAAGGCGCGCAGGTCCTCGATGCGGCTGTTGGTGCACGACCCCATGAACACGGCGTCGACCGGTACCTCCTTGAGGGGCGTCCCCGGCGTGAGGTCCATGTACTCCAGCGCACGCTCGGCGGCGGCCCGCTCGTTCGGATCGACGATCTCGGCGGGATTCGGCACCGAGGACGACAGCGAGCTGCCCTGACCGGGGTTGGTCCCCCAGGTCACGAACGGCTCGAGCTCGTCGGCGTCGATGAAGACCTCGGCGTCGAAGGTCGCGCCCTCGTCGGTCGGCAGCGTGCGCCAATAGGCCACGGCATCGTCCCAGTCCTGCCCCTTGGGCGCGTGAGGACGGCCCTCGAGATAGGCGAAGGTGGTCTCGTCGGGCGCGACCATGCCGGCCCGGGCTCCGGCCTCGATCGACATGTTGCAGATCGTCATGCGCCCCTCCATGGAGAGGGCGCGGATGGCGCTGCCGCGATACTCGAGCACGTAGCCCTGACCGCCACCGGTGCCGATCTTCGCGATCACGGCGAGGATGATGTCCTTCGCGGTGACGCCGTCACGCAGAGTGCCCTCGACGTTGATCGCCATGGTCTTGAACGGCTTCAGCGGCAGTGTCTGCGTGGCCATGACGTGCTCGACCTCGCTGGTGCCGATGCCGAACGCCATCGCTCCGAACGCGCCGTGCGTCGAGGTGTGGGAATCCCCGCAGACCACCGTGATTCCGGGCATCGTGAGCCCGAGCTGGGGTCCGACGACGTGCACGATGCCCTGTTCCGCGTCACCGAGCGAGTGCAGACGCACCCCGAACTCCGCCGCGTTGCGGCGCAGCGTCTCGATCTGCGTGCGGCTGGTCAGATCGGCGATCGGCTTGTGGATCTCCAGCGTCGGGGTGTTGTGGTCCTCGGTCGCGATCGTCAGGTCGAGGCGGCGGAGCGGCCGCCCTTCGCTGCGGAGGCCGTCGAACGCCTGCGGGCTGGTGACCTCGTGCACGAGGTGCAGGTCGATGTAGATGAGGTCGGGTTCGCCGTTCTCGCCCTTGACGACGAGGTGGTCGTCCCAGACCTTCTCGGCGAGGGTCCTGCGGCGTGCGGAATCGGCACCGTTTGCGGGGGTGGTCATTGCGTGTCTCCTGAGGCTGGCGGTACGGCCCACGATGGACTCCGCGACGAGGAGGGGCTCTAGATCGAGGTCTCGTCGCGGCGCGTAAGAAGAAGGAGCACGGTCCGCATGACGTCAGATTACCACCGCTCGGACGCGCTCCGACCCGTCATGACACTCTGTTGAGCACCGAACGACCGAGAGGCACCGCATGACCGTCGACACCGCCCGCTTCGCCACCCGTGCGGTCCACGCGGCGAGAAGCCGTGAGACGGCCGCCTCGCGCGCGACCCCCATCTATCTGACGGCGGGGTTCGAGTTCGACGACTTCGACCATGCGGCCGACCACTTCAGCACCGGGGCGGGCTTCGGATACACGCGCACGGGCAACCCGACGGTTCGAGCCGTGGAGCGTCAGCGCGCGGCTCTGGAGTCCGGCGCGGACGCGGTGCTGGTCGCGAGCGGGCAGGCGGCGGTCGTGACCGCCCTGCTGACCGTCGTGGGCGCCGGCGACCACATCGTCTCCTCCACGCACATCTATGAGGGCACCCGAGGGCTCTTCCTCGACAACCTGGCTCGCCTCGACATCGAGACGACCTTCGTCGACGACATCGCCGATCCGGACGCCTGGCGGGCGGCGATCCGCCCGAACACCCGCGCGGTGTTCGCCGAATCCGTCGCGAACGCGCGCAACGACGTGCTCGATATCCGCGCCATCAGCGACATCGCCGACGAGTTCGCGATCCCGCTGATCGTGGACAACACCCTGGCGACCCCGGCCCTGCTGCGTCCGATCGAGCACGGCGCGGCGATCGTCGTCCATTCCGCGTCGAAGTTCCTGGCCGGACACGGGTCCGTGCTCGGCGGCGTGATCGTCGACGACGGCCGCTTCGACGCCGAGCACGCGGGCCACAATGCGCCGCACCTCGTGCTGCCGGGTCGCGGCGCCGCGCCCAGTGTCTTCGCTCGCCACGGCGGCCGCGCACGCATCGCCTACGCGCGGGAGTCGGTGGCACCTCGTTTCGGGGCGTCTCCGTCGCCGCTCAACGCCTTCCTGATCGGCCAGGGCGTGGAGACGCTCGGCCTCCGCGTCGAGAGGCAGTCCCGCAACGCCCTCCAGATCGCGCAGTGGCTGGAACGGCACGACGCGGTCGAGAGCGTGGACTACGTCGGACTCCCCTCGCATCCTGACCACGAGATCGGCTCCCGCTACCTCGAAGGCGGATCGGGGTCGATCTTCACCTTCACCCTGCGTGGCGGGTTGCCCGCCGCACGACGGTTCGTCGAGGGCGTGCAGGTCTTCACGCACATGACGCACATCGGTGACGTCCGCTCTCTGGTGCTGCATCCGGCGACGACGAGTCACGCGCAGCGCACGGACGAAGAGCGCGAGGTTCTGGGGGTGCACCCCGGCACGCTGCGGGTGTCGATCGGCATCGAAGACGTCGATGATCTCGTCGCCGACCTCTCCCAGGTGCTGAACGCCGTGCGGGAGACGGTTGCATGAGCCGCCCCCAGCACTTCGGCTGGTTCCTGGCGCGCGGTTTCGGGCCGCAGGGCTGGGGCTATCCGGCTCTCGACTGGGATTACGACTGGACGCGCCCTGAGGTGTACCAGGACGCTGCCCGCACCCTCGAGCAGGCGGGCTTCGACCTGGTCATCATCGAGGACGCGCCGTCGTTGGGGTCGCCGTCGACGATCGATCTACGGGTCCGCCACGCCTTCGGGGGCCCCAAGCACGATCCACTCCTGCTCGCTCCGTATCTCTTCCAGGCGACGAGGCACCTGGGCGTGGTGCCGACGGTCAATCCGGCCGCGTACCTCCCCTACACCGCGGCGCGCCAGTTCGCGACGCTGCAGCATCTGAGCGGGCATCGGCTGGGTCTCAACGTCGTCACCGACACCGGCAGCGCACGACACTTCTCGGACACGCCGCAGCTCGGTCACGACGAGGCGTACGACCGCGCGGAGGAATGGCTCGCCGGAATCCGCGCGCTGTGGCACAGCTGGGACGACGGCGCACTCGTCGCCGACCGCGAGACCGGCGTATACGCCGACGGTGCGAAGCTGCAGCCCGTCCGGCACCGGGGCGAGCACTTCGCGTTCGACGGCCCGCTCAACGCCCTCCCGTTCACGGACGGGGATCCGGCGATCGTCTCCCCCGGTGGCTCCGGGCGCGGACTCGGGTTCGCCGGCGCGAACTCCGATGTGCAGCTCGCGCTGGCTCCGCTGAACGAGAAGTCCGTGCGCGACTACCGTGCCCGGGTGCACGAGGCGGCGATCGCGAAGGGGCGGCAGCCGGAGGACGTCAAGATCCTCTTCGCCATCCAGCCGGTGATCACCACATCGAGCGAGGAGGCGGACCGCATCGTCGCCGCCTCGGCCCATCCCGACGACGCCGCACTGGTGCAGATCGCCCGCAAGCAGTCCAGCGACCTCGAGACCGACCTCACGTCGCTCGACCTCGACAAGGCGCTGGACCTCTCGATCTTCGGCGCCCACGTCTCACGCGGGAGCATCCAGCGCCTGATCGGAGACCGCGGCGAGGACGCCCCGCTGCGCGCACATCTGACGGCGCTCGCCCGCACCGGCCGGATCACGGACCGCTCCGGCTTCGTCGGAACGGCCGAGGAGTTCGCCGACCTGGTCGAAGAGCTCGGCGAGTGGGGCAACGACGGCGTGCTGCTCTGGGGCGACTTCCATCCGGTCACCCTGCACCGCACACTCGATGAGCTCGTGCCCATCCTGCGCCGCCGCGGCATCCTCCGTCGCGAGTATGCGGACGGCGGTCTTCAGGAGAACCTGCGCGCGTTCTGATCGGCGATCCGGCCGACCGTCACCAGCCCAGGGAGCCGGGAACGCCTTTGAAGGGACCGACGACCGACGAGGTGACCCACCCGCCGTAGAACCCACCCGGCTGCGGAACGGCGATCTCTTCCCCGACGGTGCACTCGTCCATCTGCGCCGCATACACGGCGACCCGGTCCATCAGCGCCTCGAAGCCGGGCGCCGGGTGCGGGTAGTTCCAGGCAGCCCCCTGACGCAGGGTTTCTCCACTGCGCACGTCGAAGTAGCGGGCAGCACCCTTGAACTCGCAGAAAGATGCGCCGGGGGCATCGACGAGTGCACCGGGGACGAAGTCGACGATCGGAAGGTAGTACACAGGAGGGTGACTGGCCTCCAGCACGCGCACCGCGCCACGGGTATCGGCGATCAGATGCCCGCCGAGGCGGATCGTGATGCGCTCGGCGACCGGCTCGACGCGCGGCGGCCTCGGGTAGTCCCAGACGGATTCCTGCCCGGGGGCCGGAGTGATCGGGCGAGGTCTGCGCATCTGCGCATCTTACGTCTCTCCGTTCAGATCATCGACCTCACGCGGGACGCCGCACCTCTGCGGTCAGACGAGCGAGACCCCGCTCCCGATCCGTCCATGCCGGCGTGGGCTCACTCGACGGTCGTGGTGGGTCGAGACGCCCGCTTCTCACGCGAGGAGGCGATGAGGCTCGCCACCGTGGCGATGGTCATCGAAGCCAGGATCACGCCGAGCGAGACCATGTTGCTGATGTCGGGCACCCACTCGACGTGCTGACCGCCGTTGATGAACGGCAGCTCGTTGACGTGCAGCGCGTGCAGGATCAGCTTGATGCCGATGAAGCCGAGGATCACGGCGATGCCGTAGTGCAGGTACCGGAGGCGATCGAGGAGGTCGCCCAGCAGGAAGTAGAGCTGGCGCAGACCCATGAGCGCGAAGATGTTGGCCGCGAAGACGAGGAAGCCGTTCGTGGTGATCTCGAAGATCGCCGGGATCGAGTCGATCGCGAAGATCAGATCGGTGACGCCGATCGTGATGAAGACGATCACCATGGGCGTCCACATGCGCTTGCCGTTCACCGTGGTGCGGATCTTCGATCCGTCGTACTCCTCGCTGATGTCGACGCGACGACGGAGCAGGCGCACGATGAAGTTCTCTCGCTTGACCTCGCCCTCATGGTCGCCGTCGGGCATGGCCTGACGGATCGCCGTCCAGATGAGGAATGCGCCGAAGATGTAGAAGATCGGCGAGAAGTTCTCGACGATCGCCACACCGGCGAGGATGAAGAGGCCGCGCAGGATCAGCGCGATGATGATGCCCACCATGAGGACCTGCTGCTGCAGCCGCCGCGGCACGGCGAACTGGGCCATGATCAGGACGAACACGAACAGGTTGTCGATCGACAGGCTGTATTCGAGGGCCCAGCCGGTGATGAAGTCGCCGGCGTTCTGCCAGCCGCCGACGTTGCCCAGCAGAACCGCGAACAGCAGTGCCAGTCCCACGTAGAAGACCACCCACAGGGTGGACTCCTTCGTCGAGGGGATGTGCGGCCGCAGCCGGATGAGGAGCAGGTCGGCGATCAGGATGATCGTGAGGACGACCATCGAGGTGATCTCGAACCAGACGGGGATTTCCAAGGGCGCACGGGCCTTTCGCGGAGGGGTCGGGAATCAGTCGAAAGTCTCTCCCCCGCACAGATGTGCGTCGCGCGCCCGGAGCAGCGATGACGGTGCTCGTGATGACGTTACGCGCGGATCCGGGATACTCCCTCTCGCCCGGGCAATGCTACCGGAGCCGCGGCATCGCGGGGAACAGCGATCGAGACGAATGCGGCGACCGGATCTGAGACGATGAGGCAGCGATCGACACTTCCCTGGTGAGAGACACCGAACGGAATCAGGATGCCCGTGCAGACGAGTGATCAGAAATGGGCGGCGCAGGCCGCGGCCGGCGACGAGAGCGCCTTCCGCGAGCTGTACCGCACACACGTGCGGCCGGTCTACTGGATCGCCCAGGGCATCCTGGCGTCGCCTGCCGACGCGGAGGACGTCACCCAGGAGACGTTCGTCGTCGCCTGGCGCAAGCTCCCCGCCCTCGAGCTCCAGGGTGAGTCGATCCTGCCCTGGCTGGCCACGATCTGCCGCTTCCAGGCCGCGAACCGGCTGCGCCAGCGGCGCCGCGATCAAGCGCACACGGCCGACGCCGTCGACGAGACCCTGCTGCCCGACACGATCAGCGTCGAGGAGCAGATCATCACGGCCGAGCTCGCCGCCCGGATCGCCGTCGAGGTCGGGACCCTGAACGAGCTCGACCGTGAGATCTTCCGCCTGTGCGCGTCCGAGGGCTACGCCTATCAGGCCGCAGCCGAGGAATTGGGCATCACGCACGCTGTCGTCCGCAATCGTCTCTCCCGAGTGCGCACGCGGTTGCGCGGCGCCGTGAAAGAAGTGAGAGACGCATGAACGACCAGAACCCCCGTGGCGAACTGCCGGTGCTGTCGGACGACGCCATCGCCCGCATCGAGACCGCCGTGTTCACCGAGATCGCCGCGGAACGCTCCCCCGCGCATCCGAAGGCCGAGCGCGCTAGGAAGCGCCGCCGCCGCTGGCTCACCGGC
>NZ_JBLVOH010000150.1:31979-32970 GCF_053543675.1 Microbacterium umsixpiens | reverse complement strand
GGCGGCGGCATCGCCGCGGCCTTCGTCGTCGGCGTCCTCGTGACACCACCGATTCTCGGCGCGGTCGGTGGCGCCGCAACGTCGACGGCCGAAGGGCTGAGCATGCCGGGCGGCGTCTCGATGGATTCCTCGTCGTCATCACCGGATCAGATGTCCGACTCCGCGCCCGAATCGCTCCCCGGGAGCATCTCCGACTCCACCATCGCCGGTGCCGAGAGCAGCGAGGGCGATAGGGAGATCATCGCGACCGCGCAGGCGACGGTTCAGGTGAAGAGCATCGCGGACGCCGCTTCGGCGATCGCGAACCTCGCCGAGGAGCACGACGGCTACGTGGAGAGCACCGAGATCGGGAAGTCCGTCGCCATCGACGGCACGTCCGAACCGGCTCCCGCCGACTCGGCGTACGGCTGGATCAGCATCCGCGTGCCCTCCACGGATCTGCCGGAGGTGATCGCCGCGCTCGGGGAGACCGGTGACGTCCTCTCGTCGTCGACGTCGAAGCAAGACGTGACCTCGGTGTCGATCGATCTTCAGGCGCGCGTCGACTCGACGCGCGCGTCCGTCGAGCGTCTCACCGAGCTGATGGCGCAGTCGGGCAGCGTCTCCGAGCTGATCGAGGCCGAGGTCGCGCTGACCGACCGACAGGCGCAGCTCGAGTCGTATGAGCAGCAGCTCGAGTCCCTGCAGGATCAGGTCGCGATGTCATCGCTTCAGGTACAACTCACCAGAGCGACGACGGCCACCACCGCCGATCCCGCCGGGTTCGCCGACGGCCTGCTCGCCGGATGGAACGGCCTCGTCGTCTCGCTGAACGCCCTCGTGATCGCTCTGGGCTTCGTCCTCCCCTGGCTGGCGGTCGTCGGTGTCGTCGTGCTGATCGTGTGGCTGATCCGTCGAGCGCGCCGGAACCGTCGATCCGCACCTGCGGCGAGTCCGGAGCAGACGGACGACGACGCCTGAAGCCTCCCCACGAAACCTGAAGAGGCCGCGT
>NZ_JBLVOH010000150.1:3033-31956 GCF_053543675.1 Microbacterium umsixpiens | reverse complement strand
CCACTTCGCTCGTGCGGAAAGCGAGAAAAGCCCCCGGCGAACCAGAGGCTTTCTCGTGTTGTGTGACCCCAGCGGGATTCGAACCCGCGTTACCGCTGTGAGAGGGCTTTCGTAGCCCGATCCGAGGGGGGTCGATGAAGCAAGATTCCGTGTGATTCCGCGCTTCTGAGCGCCGAAGAGGCTGCTTGATTCCTCTCGATTCCGCAGAGACGTGTCCAAAATGTGTCCGATCTCGGCTGATGCCGGATGGCTCAACGAGGTGCCGGGTCGATCCACTCACGTCCCGACCATGATGTGCACGACACGACGAAAGGACACCACGATAGACGACCTGATGAACCTCGACGAGGTCTGCGCGACGTTCGGTTTCAACCAGTCTGCCCCCGTAGAGCTGTTTCGAGGTCGGACTCCCCCGGCGCGAGGTTGATCTGTTCGCTCATCCACAGGCAGGCCGGTTCTGGGCATCCGAGGTAGAGACCTGCCTGGGATTCGTACACTTCGACCATCGCCTCGCAGCGCGGGCAGATGGCGAGTGGACTGTCCGACATTTGTTGAACCGATGGCGGATGCGTGACTCGGTCTGTTGGGAGCACACCCCTCGACTGTTCAGTTGCGTCCCCGAGGGAAGCCCTTGCGTCTCCGCAGTCGCGAATCCGCAACCGCCCAATCAGTGAAAATCTCGCTGTAGAAGGGCAACAACCGCCGTGCGTTGTTCATCCGCCAGACCGTCTTCGTGAAGAACCGCAGAGGGCGTAGTACGAGCAACATGCCTTCGACGCCTACCCACTCATCCTCGAACGTCTGCGCGACCGCACGTTCCAAGTTGCCGAGGTGGTGACCACCGAGTGCATTGAAACTGGTAGTGATCGGAAGCCCGCTGCCGTCGAGGTGACGTGCGAATGCGAGATGTTCAAGTTCCTTCGCGCTCGGCTTGCGCTGCCGTTTCGCTGGTGCGTGCGTCTTCACGAGGTCGACCCACCTCGACACCGGGTCGTCAGTGAACGCCCCGTCGCCCCTCATGAGCCGGTTGATGTTGTAGTAGCGATCGGTCAGGGCGAACGTCGTCAAGAACTCGATTACCGCTGCGGAGCCAGCGTTCTCCGAGGGCGCATCGTCCATGATGACCTGTCTCTCGCGGGCGACTTCTTCCACGCGCTCAGACAGCCGTCGGAGGTTGTGTCCATAGTTCTTGAGCAGTGCGGCGTCCGGGAACTCCGCCGTGCGTGCGAAGTGGTCAGAGACCAGGATCAGTTTCGCGATGCGCTCCACTCCGTTCGCCAGACCGAAGAAGGCCTCGAACGCCCGTCCGGGGTCGTTGAACGAAACTCGTCGAACCGCCGTCATTCCGCTACACAGCAACGACTGCGCGAGGTACGCCTCTTGGAACAGGGCACGTTCGATCCCGCTCTGTTCGCGTGGCTCCGGCATGAAGAGGTCGATGTCACTCACATCGCCAAGGTATCGCGGGCTCCGATTCGATCGTGGATACTTCGCGACGACGGGGATGGTCGACGTTGACACAATCGCACTTGAACGAGGGTCTACGCCCGTCCCCCACGCAGGCGATCCAAGCTGTCGAACAGCGCACGACGCCCTTCGTCGAGAGGCTGCACAGGCTCGTACCCTCGACGCGACCAGGATAAGCCGGCCGAGTCCCGGAACGATATCTCGGACACATAGTGAGCGCTCATGCCAGGTAGGGCAATTCGGATGAGCGGAGTCTTCTCGCCTGGGCGCACGTAGTCCGCCCCGATCGAACCCGGCACGATCTCTTGCTTCTGGAGGTCATACAACTGCGCCTGAAACGCGCCGATCACCTCGGTGCTGCCGTTGAAAATCTCAAGGTCGATGATCTGCATGTCTTCGATCGCGTGAAAGCCGCCGGGGCTTCCGGAGCTGCAGCCCAGAACGTTGCCACCCACCTGGGTCATCGAGTGCTCACCGTCGTGATGTGGGATGTTCTCACCCTTGCGATAGATGGACGCTCCGCGCGTCGAAGCGTAGACGAGTCGAGCTTGGGCCTCATTCCGCGCTCGAACGTCATCGGCGTAGACCGCCTGCGCGATCTGGTTCGACTTGTGACTGAATCTCAGAGCAATGCCAGCAACGATGACTGCGACAAGCGTGACGGCGACCATCACCCATTCTGCGACTGAACCTGGCTCCATCAACGCGCTCCTTGCATCTCCCCTCAACCGTAGCCGCGCCGACCATGATGTCCGGGAAACGACCGGTTGACGGACGAAAGCACGACCCGCGAGATTCCGCCCGAGTTGCCGTCCGTGAAGCCCGTCCGTCAATGCCAAGCCCCGGACACCTTTGGAGGACACCTTGGTCTCGGATACGCGCGAGTCTCGACGACCGAGCAGAATCACGACCTCCAGACCGATACGCTCCAGCGTGCCGGGTGTGGGCGAGTCTGGGTCGACCACGGCGTCAGCGGGACGAAGGCTCCACTGAGCCGCCCAGAGTTCGCTGACCTGTGGAAGCATCTTCGCGAAGGCGACGTGCTCGTGATCTATCGCCTCGACCGTCTCGCGCGCAACGCGCGGGCGGCTCTGGAGATCGTCGAAGGGCTTGACGAGCGCGGAGTTGCTTTGCGATCACTCAACGACGGCATCTCGACGGAGGGCGGTGGTACCGCCCGCCTGATCCTCACCGTGATGGCCGCGGTCGCTGAGCTTGAGGTAGCCATTTTGCGCGAAAGCACGCGGGACGGACTCGAAGCGGCACGATCGCGGGGAACGAAGCTCGGGCGACGAGAAGCGCTCACCGACGAGCAGAAGGCGCACGCACGGACACTACGCGCAGACGGAAAGCCGCTGCGCGAGATCGCGCGACTGCTCGGCGTGGGAAAGACGACTATCGCGAAGGTCGTGGAGTTGCTGTGACCGCCCCGCTCTGCACAGCACTCGCGGATACAGCGCACTGTCTAGCTAAACTTCGACCATGAGGAGAATCCGCGCACGAGTAGGTTCGTGGTTCTGCGCGCAGAAGCCCGAGACCTCCGGTTGGTCAGCGCAGGATCGCGCGACGTGGATGAAAACCACGATCGAAGCAGGACTCGACTACGTCAAGCAGCAGCGAGACGAACTCTGGGGTATCCGCACCCGAGCCCTCACCTTCGTCGCGTTCGTTGCGGCGGCGTCAGCCTTCCTTGCTGGAGCAGGATTGAAGGACGCAACCCGCAACTTCTGGTTCTTCGTCGTCGCTGGGATCGGAACCGCTGCGTTCCTCGTCCTCGCTTGGTATGTCATCCGCATTGTCGTTCCGAAGGACACGTTCGCGACGGTCATCGAGCCAAACACGATCCTCGATTGGATGGTCGGGGATGATCCCCGCCCGACGCTCGAAGCAGCCCAGCTTTGGCTCGTGCAACGAACCCTTCCAGACATGATCGAGCAGAACGAAAAGAAGCTCGCAATTGTACGAACCCGCTACAAGCGCCTACTCCTCACCGGTACCGGCACCGTCGTCATTTGGATCATCCTCGTGTGGGTGTTCGCATGAGCCGACCGCCGGGAGACAAGCCAGCTCCGCCGCAACCCGACGATGACGGTTACAAGAGCCCCGCACCTCCGCGCCCCATTGGCAAGTACTCGCGGCAGCGCGTTGAGCGAGTGGGCATCCCAAAAACGGCTCCCAAGGTGCTCCTTGCCTGGGTACGAAGCAACACGACCGAGGAGGAAGCGAAGCTACTCATCTCTCGCCTCAGCGAATCGGCATCGCCGGAGCGGGAGAGCAAGACGATCTTCGACCTGCTCCAACCGAAGAAACGAAGCCGTGGCACCTCAAACTGGGTGCTGATGATAGTGAACCGCTCGCAGCCGAGGGAAGTGCTCCGGATCGAACATGCTCTTGAAGGCGAAGCCATCGTCACGGACATCGTGTCGCTGACCACCTCAACTGAGGCGAAGAACGTGCTCCGAACGGGATATCGAAAGCCTCGTCGAACGAAATAGAGCAGTCCGGGTTCACAATGTGAGTGTCTGAGGCATTGAGTTCCGCGTCGCTGGGGCTGGATGTCCCTCCCCCACGACAGAGCGAAACTTCGATCTCTACGACGGCACCGGCGGAACGATCACCAAGGTCTAGTCTTCGTCGAACAGCGCCGCGATTCCCTCAGCGGCGGTGAGCCGCAGCACGCGCATTCGGTCGATGCCGAGGTCAACCGCCATCGTCGGCTGACCGTCGATCGTGCACTCTGAGCAAAGCACACTCACGAATTCCTTGATCGGAGTCTTCGCAGTGTCGAAGTAGGGGTCAACGACGATGACCTTGCGACGATCGTCGAGTGCGAGCCAGCGACGGATCGGGATCGTGATGTGAGCGTCCCAGAACGAGAAGCCGATGACCACCAGAAGCCCCGCGTCGTCTCGCATCCGATAGAACTCGCGGCGCAGAGCCGGGTAGGGATCGATTGGATTGAGCTTGCCGGAGAGCCCGAAGATGGCTGGTGAGTCGAGTCGTGCTACGAGTGTGCCTGCGCCGAGACCGTTCCCACCGACCTCCTCGTAACCCACGATCGGGAGCGGTCCTCCTACTGCCGGTCGGGTCTCTCGCCAGTTCAGACTTCCGTGCATCTTGAGGAGCTGGAGCACGTCGTCGCCGAGGTCGTCGGCGAACCACTGCACGCCGCCGTCCCATTCGGTCGCCCCGGTCGTGTACTCGCGCCCAGCCTCACGCGCAGCCTTCTCGATCATCAGGTCATAGTTGAGCGAGACGATGCCCCGAAGGCGCGCGGTCACAAGCGGACGCAGGTACGACGTGTCAGCGTGCTCGGCACCCTCCGCGAGAATCGACATCACGGTGCTCTCGACCATCCTCGCCAAGAATCCGAAGGAATGATGCGGGTCGCCGCCGTCCACGTCGTTTTCAAGAACCTCTGGAAGTTCGACCCACTCGTTGACCCAGAAGCGAGTCGTGTCCTGATCCTGGTACTGCACATCCGCGAGCGAGGAATAAAACTCCTCGATGTTCGTGGTGCCCTGGAGCCGTTCGACGACGAGCAGCCACGCTCGTCCGAGGTATCCGGGATGGTCTTTCAGTTGCTCCGTGACACTGGCGATCACTAGTTCGGTGAGCCCAGCGGACACGGGCAGGGACGGCGCAGATGCACCTGCACCAAGGAGCACCAAGGTCTTGCCCTCGGCGGCTGCGATCCACTCGTGCATCACACGGTCTCGATCCCGCGCAACGCGTCGTAGGCTGCACGGAACGTGGAGGTCACGTCACGTCCGTTCGCCTTCGCTCGACCCGTCGGAAGTCGAGGACCGTCCGCGTGTGGACTCACGAGCGATCGAAGCTCGTCCACGTCGTACTCACGCGCCCAGTCGAGCGCATTGTTGTCGCGATCGAAGCGAATGCAGACCGCGAGATCGAAGTCCAACGAGTCGAACTGAAACATGCGCGTGACGCCCTCCGGCAGCGTGCGGGTCTTCACCTGGACAAGACGACCCTGCGCGTCGGTCAGGTCGTACCCTCTGGTGCCAGGAGGCGGGAGCGTGCCGCCGTAGACAGCAAAAGCGAGACCCTCTCCGACCTCCCCCTGGATCGCACCAGAAGTGCGCGAGATGCCGCGCCGTCCGAACTCACGCTTGATACGCGCGTGCAGGTCGAATAGCTCAGAGAGCGGGAGGCGTTCGAGGTCGAGATTGGTCACAATCTCACGTTACTGGGGTCGCCGGGACGGCTACTCGTGGTGCCGCAGGCGTCGCGGCACCAATGGCTCGTGCTAGAACTTCGCGCACCTCGCCGCCGCGTAGGCGTCGCACTACCGAGAGGTGATGGTGAGAGAAGCCCCATCGGCCCCCTCACCTCCAAGCTGAGTGCGAACGTGAAAGCGCTCCAGCGCGCCCTCGGTCACGAGAAAGCGAGCGTGACCCTCGACGTGTACGCCGATCTCTTCGAGGACGATCTGGATAACGTAGCGGAACGACTCGACTGGAAGGTGCGTTCGCTCACGACTTCCGACAACTTCACCCCTGCCAACTCCAACGTCCACCCCACCGCCTACGACGACCCGATGTGAGATAGGTAGCGACTACGCCTTGTCGGTCTCGTCATCGTCGTTCTCGACGGTCGACTCGATGATCTCGAAGGTCTGTCGCCCATCTCCAGAAGTGTCGCCCGCCCCTTCGACCGGGAGCGGAAGCAGCACTGCATCCTCGTCGTCACCGAAGAGCCTGCGCATCACCGTCGCCGGGTCTTCGGTCGCGAGTTCTGGGTGCTGCTCCAGCGCGCGATCGAGCCGATCGCGAAGCTGCTCGGGGGTGATCTCACGCATCGCACTCGCAAGAGCCTGAGTCTCTTCGTCGTCTACGACATGTGCGGATGCAAGGAACGCCCACCGTTCGGCGCTGATCGCCTGGTGTGCGCTGCCAGCCGCGCCGTGCGCAACGGCTTCGAAGAAGAGTTGATACCACTGCTGGGTGTCGATCTCTGCTCCGGTCTCGGAGACCTCCGTGCCAACGTCGTCAACGGCGTCGTGCGCATCTACGACGGCGACGACCGTGTCGGGCTCCTCGGTGGTTGCTGCCGCGATCTTCGCCGCGCGTCGATCAGCGAGCCGTTGCTTGATCGCAGGGATGCCTTTGTCGATGAACGCCTGAGCCCCGATCACCGCAGCCGCGATCGCGACCTCCGTCAGGAACTCGGCTATTGCGCCGCTCCCACTTCCGGGCGTCTTCGGCTTCTTGCCGTGGAGGATGACCTGCTCGTTGATGCCGGTCTCACCACGCGCGAACGGAGCGTGAGCGCCTTCGACCCTGCGGGACTGCGCGAGCGTGCTGCCCGCACTCCGTTCGACCCACTTCTTCTCGTAGACCTTCTTGGGTGTGTCTCCGCTGCTCGCCATACCCGAACTCTACCGAGAGCGATTGTTCGCCCGTGTGTCCAAAGTGTGTCCAAAACGGCTGCGCAGACTGTCCACCGAGACCCGAGCCGGGAAACGAAAAAGCCCCCGATCCCTTTGTTTTCAAGGTATCGGGGGCTCATTCTTAGTTGTGACCCCAGCGGGATTCGAACCCGCGTTACCGCCGTGAGAGGGCAGCGTACTAGGCCGCTATACGATGGGGCCGTCTGGCGGACGTTTCCGTCGCGCGACAACCGTTCAAGTATGCCATGGCATTTCTCGGTCCGCCAAATCGACGCCGCCCCGACCTGACTCCCGGGCGTGGCGCGAAGAATCCGTTTGCCGTGCGCCGGATGAAGGAGTTGACTCATCTCATGCGCGTCACCAAGTTCGAACATGCCGCCCTCCGCCTCGATGCCGGCGGGAAGACCCTGCTGATCGATCCGGGCTCCTTCACCGCACCGCTGGTGGATCTCGACGGTCTGATCGGGATCGTGATCACCCACGAGCACCCCGACCACTGGACCTCCGATCACTTCGACCGCCTCTTGCGCGGGGCACCCGGCACGCCGATCTTCGCGCCGTCCGGGGTGGCTCGTGCGGCGGAGGGATACGACATCACGGTCGTCTCCCCCGGGGACACCATCGAGGTGGGCGACTTCTCGCTCCGATTCTTCGGCGGCACGCACGAGGTCATCCACTCGTCGCTGCCCGTCGTCGAGAACGTCGGCGTATTGGTGAACGATGAGCTCTACTACCCCGGCGATTCCTATGCGGTTCCGGAGGGGATCGACGTCGGCACGCTCGCTGCGCCGCTCGGAGCGCCCTGGCTGAAGATCGGCGAGGCGATGGACTACGTGCTCGCTGTCGCGCCGCGTCGCGCCTTCGGCACCCACGACATGACGCTCTCCGTCATCGGGAAGAACATGCACCGCCAGCGGCTGCAGTGGGCGACCGAGCAGGGCGGCGGCGAGTTCTTCGTCCTGGAGCCCGGCGAATCGCTCGATCTGTGAGCGGCGCGGTACGACGCCTCCTCCCTCCGGCGACCGAGCGACTCGTCTTCCGGGAGATGACGGAGGACGACCTGGACCTGATGGCCGACCTGCTCGGCGACCCGGAGGTGATGGCGTTCTATCCGGCGCCCAAGAGCCGCGCCGAGAGCGCCGAGTGGATCGCGCGCATGCAGAAGAGCTATCGGGAGCACGGCCACGGGCTGTGGATCATCGAGACACGCGAAGGCGAGTTCGTCGGCGACTGCGGTCTGACCTGGCAGTCCGTGAACGGCGATCCGGTGCTGGAGGTCGGCTATCAGGTGCGCCGGTCGATGCAGCGCCGGGGGTACGCGACCGAGGCAGCGCGCGCGTGTGTCGAGCTGGTCGCTCGGGAGTTCGCACCGACGCTGCTCACCGCGATCATCCATCCCGCCAACGACGCCTCACGCGGCGTTGCGGAGAATCTCGGGATGACTCACATCGACGATGACCGTGCGCACCCGTGGATCGTGCGCACGGTCATGGGGATGCAGGTCGCTCCCGCTTAGCCGCGTGAAGTGGCGCCCTGCGCGGCGCGCACCCGGAGATCGCGCTCCAGATGATCGCGCTGCTCGACGATGAGCCGCCGCAGCGCCGCGGGCGCCGCCGCGTTCTCGGCGATCCAGACATCGACGGCACTCAGCGAATCGGCCGCGGGGAAGAACCCGAGGACCAGCCGACGCGCGATCTCGATGCTGCGATCACCCCAGACTCCCGAGATACGGGCGAAGTACTCCGCGTCGAAGACCTCGGTCAGATCGCGGCGGCCACCGGCGCGGAATCCTTCGATCTCGGCGTCGAGGTGATCGTTGCTGAGCGAGAGGTCGCTCCAGGCGGAGTCCCAGGCCTCGCGCCGCACGGCGGCGTCCGGGCGCGATGACCGTGCTCGTCGCGCTGCCGTGCGCCCGCTGCCCGTGTCGTCACGCTCCTGCTCGGCGCTGATGTCGGCGAGGTCGGCGTGCCCCGTCGTGACGAGCGCCGTCAGCAACTGCCAGCGCAGATCGGGGTCGACCACGAGCCCCGCGGGTACGTCGCCGTCGAGCAGAGCCCGCACCTGCTCGTGGTGCGCGTCGTCGAATGCGGATGCGGTCGCGAGCGCCCGCGCCCAGGACAGCTGCGCGTCGCTGCCCGCGTCGGCGGCCTGCAGCGCGCTCCACACGGTATCCGTCCAGCCGCGCTGCTCCGCAGCACGGTCCGCATCCGCCACGAAGTGCCGGATGGCGTACGCGGCGTTCGCGAGGACACCCGCCAGCAGCCCGATGTTGGACTCCGCGGGGCCGTGCGTACGCACGATCGCCACGTACCGCGCCGCATCGAGCTCACCGTCCCTCGTGGCGTTCCACAGCGACGACCACACCAGTGCCCGCGCCAGCGGCTCCTCGATCTCCGACAGCGACACCTCGACCGTGCGCAGCGACCGCTCGTCGAGCCGCGCCTTGGCATACGTGAGGTCGTCGTCGTTGAGGAGCACCAGATCGGCTTCGGGCAGATCCAGCGGGGTCCGCTCGCCGATCAGGTCGAGTTCCTGCTGCTCGCGACGGACGACGCTCCCGTCCAGGCGCTCGTACAGGCCGATGCGCAGTCGGTGCGGACGCGGATCGGTCTGGACGAGGAAGCTCCGACCGTCGTCATCCGTCTCGGTCCACAGCGTCGACACACCGGAAGTCTGCAGCCATGCCGCCGACCAGTCGCTCATGTCGCGGCCGGAGACGGCACTGAGCTGCACCAGGAAGTCGTCGAGCGTGGTGTTCCCGAACGCATTCGCAGCGAAGTAGCGCCGAGCACCCTCGAAGAACGCGTCATCGCCGACGAAGGCGACCAGCTGCTTGAGGACCGCGGCACCCTTGGCGTAGGTGATCCCGTCGAAGTTCAGCTTCGCGGCCTCGAGATCGGTGATGTCCGCCACGATCGGATGCGTCGTGGGCAGCTGGTCCTGCTGATACGCCCAGGCCTTTCGGCTCGCGGCGAACTTCACCCAGGCGTCCTGGAATCGGGTGGCTACCGCGGAGGCGTGCGCACCCATGTAGTCGGCGAACGACTCCTTGAGCCACAGGTCGTCCCACCAGGTCATCGTGACGAGGTCGCCGAACCACATGTGGGCCATCTCGTGCAGGATCGTGTTCGCCCGTGCGGCGCGCTGCGCATCCGTCGCCGCGCCCCGGGAGAGATACGACTCCGTGAACGTCACCAGGCCCGGGTTCTCCATCGCACCGAGGTTGTACTCGGGGACGAAGATCTGGTCGTACTTGCCCCACGGGTACGGGTAGGCGAAGGCGTCGGTGAAGAAGTCCAGTCCCTGCCGGGTGACCTCGAGGATCTCGTCGGCGTCCAGGTGGGGCGCCAGCGACCGGCGGACGAAGACGCCGAGGCGGATCTGCTGCTCGTCGCGCCGCCACTCGCCGTCGACACGCGTGTAGGGGCCGGCGGCGACCGCAGTGATGTAGCTCGAAATCGGCAGGGTCGGGGCGAACTCCACCCGCTGCACCCCGACGCCGAGGTCGGTGTGCACCGCGGCCTGGTTGGAGAGCACTTCCCACTCGGAGGGCGAGTCGACGACGAAGGTGTACTCGGCCTTCATATCGGGTTGCTCGAAGCACGCCATGACACGACGTGAATCCGCGGGTTCGTACTGCGTGTACAGGTACGTCTCGTCGTCGGCCGGATCGTGGAAGCGGTGCAGTCCCTCGCCGGAGCGGCTGTATGCCCCGACCGCCTCGACGCGGACCACGTTGGCGGCAGCAAGGCCGGTGAGCGTGATCCGTGCTCCGTCCCACACGACATCCTGGTCAACGCCGTTCACCTCGACACGGCGCACCTCTTCGCCGATGAAGTCGAGCCAGGTCGACTCCGCCGTGGCATCGAACTCGAGCGTCGTCACGGTCGAGAAGCCGGTGCGCGCCCGCTCGGGCGCCCCCGTCAGATCCAGTTCGACACGGATGCGGTGCAGAGTGACCACTGCGGATCGCGCGGCGGTCTCCTCCCGGGTGAGGTTGGCGGTGTCCATCCCTCCATCCTGGCATCCGGACGAGACGCAGACGGCCCCATCTTCACGCCTCACTCGTCGCGCAGGCGATGGCCGATCTCCGCGTAGAGCTGCGCCGAGGCCGCCGCGAGTGCCTCAGCCGACGCCTCATCGCCCCGCACAGCCGCGATCGACGAGAGGACGCCGTCACTGCGCGCCACCTCCGCACGATCTCCAGTCGCCTCGGCGATGCTGCGTGCTTCCTCGGCGTGCCGTGCCGCATCGTCGAGCAGCGGGCGGGCTGCGCTCGAGTCGATCGCCGCAGCACCCACCAGGATCTCGGCCAGTGAATTCGCCGCCTCGGTCGCGATCAGGGGCGAGCCGGCGCGTTCCGCCTCGCGCAGGGTTCGTTCGGCGGCGGTTCGCGCTCTCACGAGGTCGCCGGCGCGCCCGTCCATTCGCGCTTCCAGCAGGTCGAGGTCCGCCGAGGTCGCGAACTCCCCCGCTGTCCGCAGGCTCTGTCTCGCGGTCGCGCACAACTCGCGAGCGCGCACGTCGTCTCCCGTCGCCTCCGCCACCAGTGCCAAGGTCCTGCGCACGAACGGCAGCGAGTCGACGCTCGACTCGTCGAGCAGCCTCTGCAGCTCGGCGGCCGCGTCATCGAGCTGCCCGATCGCCAGGAGGAGCAGCGGCCGGTTACCGCGAACGACCGCGACGTTGAGATCGTCGCCCTCTTCCTGCGCCATCGTCAGCGCCACCGCGTAACGGTCGCGTGCCTCCGGGTAGCGGGCGAGGATGCGCAGCGTATCGGCATGATTGCCCGTCGCCCGCCCCTCCACGATCCGATCCCCGGCCGCCCGCGCGTGTCCGATCGCGAGCTCGTACGACCGCAGCGCCTCTTCGAGATGGCTCATCCACCGTTGGACGTTGCCGATCTGATTCCACGTGCGCGCGAGCGACACCCCGGTGGCGATGCGTCGTACCCGATGCAGCGTGATCAGCGCTTCGTCCAGACGCCCGAGCTTCTCGGCGCAGTGCGCGACGCCCAGGGCGATCTCCGGCACGAGGTCGAGTCCCTCTCCCCGCGCTGCGAGGTCATGCAGGCGCAGCGACTCGTTCCACATCGACCACCGGGAGAGCCCGGGGTGCGCTTCGATGGCGAGCTGTTCGACCGCGGAATCGGCGGCATGCTCTCGAGCCGCCGCGGCGACGGCGAGCACGGTCACCACCTCCCGCGCCGCGTAGTCGGGATCGGAGCGGATCCGCTCGAGCACCGCGGCCGCTGCTGTGCGCACGAACGTCCGGCGCTCCGACGAGGGGCGAAGCGAGCGTGATCTCTCCGCGGCGAACGCGAACACCGTGGCGTGGATCTGCACGTGTCCGTCGCGGAGTTCGACGAGATGACGACCATGAAGGCGCTGCAGATCGGCTTCCGCCGACGGACCGCCGGCAGCGAGCAGCACCTCGGCGTCGATGTCCCTGTCCAACAGCGCAGCGTCCGCCAGCAGATCGGCCTCACTCTGCGACAACGAGCGGGTGGCGGCTTCGAGCACGGGACGGATCCGCGCATCGCGCGGCTCGTGTTCGAAACGCGAGGCGAGATCCTGGAACGACCAGCCCTCGTGCTCACGGACTATGCCCGCGAGCATCACGAGGTCGAGCGGAAGACCGCCACCGACGGCCACTATGCGCCGGAGCGCGTCTGCACCGACGTCGATCTCCGAGTGGGGCAGAGGCGCCGCCGTCCCCTCGACCGTGATGAGATGCGCGAGGAGCCGTTGCGCGTCGGTGTCCGTCATCGGCGGAACGATGACCCGAGCGATGGTGAGCGTCTGCGGTCGCACACGCTGCTCCAGATCGGCGAGGTCGACCCGGGAGGTCACGACGTACCGCACCCCGGGGACGATCAGTGCGGCGAAGCGCCGGGCATCACCCGCGTCTTCCACGATCACGGTCGTACCGCGCGCGGTGACCTGCAATATCTCGCGCAGGCGGGGCAGCTCGTAGGGCAGCGAACGGACTCCGAGCGCGCCCAGCATGCGCCGCAGGATGTCGATGGGGTCGGCGCGTGGGCGGTCCGACTCGGATTCGCGCAACTGCACCGTGAGCACGGAGTCCCTGCCGACCAGTGCGGAGGCGAAGGTGCTCTTCCCGGCGCCCGGCAGCCCGGTGAGAACCAGGACATCCGCCGCAGGCACAGAGGCCAACAGCGCCTCTCGACCGATCTCCGCGCCAGGAGCGTTCCGCGGAGCATGCGTCACCTCGATGTGCACTCCGGATCGCTCGCCGTTGAGCACGCGCGCCGTCTCGCTCCAGCGTTCCGATTCGGCCTCCTCGCCACCGAGCGCCCGGACGATGTCTCCGACGAGCCGATCATCCACCCGTCGTCGACCGGGACGGAAGCAGTCGTAGACCGTGACCTTCGCCGGTTCCGCTCCCCCGCGCAACCGTCCGATGCGCCGTGCGATCTCCGCGTACGAAGGGGATCCGGCATCCGCGCGCATCCGCCCCAGCCCGCTGCAGAGCTCGTCGAGGGTGCGCGGGGCGGGCATGAGTCGAGCCTATGGCAGGCTGCGGCGGCGCTCAGCCGGCGCGTCGTTCGGGCTCGTTCGGGGTCCGACGGCGCCCGGTGGCGGGCACCTAGGCTCGCTCGACGGAGAGGCCGCCCGACCTCCCGGACAAGGAGACACTCCCCATGACGACACGCGCAGAGATCGCCGCGAAGCTCGACGACTTCTCGTTCCAGAAGGTGAACTTCGGCGGGTTCCTGATGAACAAGCGTGCGAAGAACTCGCACGCGCTGTGGACCCGCACCTCCGACAAGGGGGTCACGGAACTGACCATCCTCACGACGCGGGACTTCGGCGAGGGCAACGTGTACGACGTCGCCGCGTTCACCCTGGACGGCACGGTGCCCGCCGACGTCGTCGCCGAGCTCCGACAGCAGGCCGAGAGCCTGACCGACCGGATCAACCTCCGCGAGCACGGGTATGTGTACTCGTGCCTCGAGCCGTGGGACGGCGGGGGCACCATCTGGATCTTTAAGAAGCCGGAGTTCCGCGCGCTGAGCCGGATCGATCAGGGCATCTACGTCATCCCGATCCAGCGTCTCAACGGGCTGAACGAACCGCGCTGGCTCGCCTGGGCGCGCGACAACGGCCAGCTGAACATCGCCATCGTCTACAAGCCCTGACGGTGCTCGCGCACTCGGAACCGACGTCCGCCCCACACGCAGGAACCCCCGTGCGGGGCGGTTTCCGGCTGATCGCCGCGTCGGCGGCCTATCTGGCGATCGCCGCCGGCGTCGCGTTCTATCTGCTGCCTGTGGGTTTCGGGCTCGATGGTGCCGCCCTGCTCCTCGCACAGCTGGCGACGATCGTCGCGGGCGCTGTACTCGTCGCCACCTCGACCTTCGCAGTCGTGCAGCATCGACGGCGACGCGCGAACCTCGAAGCCATCGCGCAGGCGCTCGGGTGGACGTACCGCGCAGACAACGGCGACCGTATCTGGGGCGGATCCATCGACGAGCAGATAGACCGTGGGAGCCGCACCGCCCAGGACCACCTCGATGCACTCCACACCAGCCTCCCGTTCGACAGCGTCGAGCGCATCTTCGTCGTCGGCGACCGCGAGGGAGCGACGACGCATACCGTGCGCGCCGTGCGTATCCCCCTCCCGTCGGAAGCGCCGAGGATCACGCTCCGCTCGCGTCGGGGCGGTGGAGCGCTCAGTGTGCTTCCGCGACGACCGACCGGCCGCTCGCAGCTGCGGTTGGAGGGCAACTTCAGCGATGTGTTCGAGGTGTCCGTCCCGCACGGTTACGAGACCGACGCGCTGTATGTGCTCACACCCGATCTGATGGCGATCCTTCTCGATGAGAGCGCCGACCTCGATCTGGAGATCGTCGACAGCACGCTGCACCTGTACCTTCCTGCGGTCGACCTCACCGACGAGAGCGAGCTCCACAGATTCCTCACCGTGATCGCCGCGCTGCACGATCGGTTCGGACGACGGACGCTGCTGTACCGCGACGAGGCAGCGGAACCTCTCGACCCGCAGTCCCATCGCCGCGACGGCGACACGCTCACGGAGCGCGCCCGGAGCGTGGACACCCGCATCCGGTGGTGGCCGGTGATCGTCGCGGTGGCCACACCACTCATCCCGATGCTCATCGCTGTCGTCTGGCTGCAGCTCGCCGGGTGACCTTCTTCGAGATCTCCGGCCCGCCCAGGAGCCGCCGTATGGCCGTCTCCGGCGTCACCGAGAGGTCCAGCGTGCGTCCCCGTGCGTACTGACGGAAGACCCGCGGATCGATGTAGCTGCCGCGCGCGACGGCAGTCGTGTTCCCGAGCGCGGTCGCGGCCGCCTGCACGGCGAGTCGCTCGGCCTGGTCCCGATCCTTGCGCCGGTCGAGTTCGCCGATCCGGGCGAGTGCATCGGCCGCGATGACGGTCCCGTGCAGGGTACGGAAGTCCTTGGCCGTGAAAGACGCCCCCGTCACCTCGCGGAGGTACGTGTTGACCTCGGCGGGAGTGATGCGCACACGGCGACGACCGCGGCGATAGGCCAGAAGGAAGGCTCCTGACTTCCCTGCGGCGAAATCGGTCAGCGCGTCGGCGAGCGACTCGTCGGTGATCTCGATCGAGGCGGTGCGGCCGCTCTTCGCGGGGAAGGACAACGCCACATCGCTGCCGGACACGCGCACGTCGCGCCGGCGAAGGGTCGTGAGCCCACGGCTGCCGTGCCGCACGAGGTATCGCTCGGAGCCGATGCGGAGCGCCGCATCATCGAGCAGGCGGAAGGCGATAGCCAGAGCGCGCTCCTTGGTCTGCCCTTCCTCTTTGAGCGCCCTGGTCACCTGAGCTCTGGCACCGGGGAGCGCGGCCGCAAGGTCGAGCGCTCGCACGAACTTGCGGCGATCACGGCTCACGCGCCACAGCGGGTGGTACAGGTACTGCTTGCGCCCCGCGCCGTCGATCCCCACGGCCTGGATGTGCGCGAGCGGGTCCGCCGCGATCCACACGTCGTGCCACGCGGGCGGGATGACCAGATCGCTGATGCGTTCGCGATCCGCCTCCGGTGCGGTCTCGCCTGCGGGATCGACGTAGCGGAAACCCGATCCCGAGCGAACCCGTCGGAAGCCCGGATCCTCATCCGGTGCGACTCGAACCAGTCTGGCCATTCGTGCTCCTCCCCCGAAGTCGTCTCCTCCGAGGATGCCGGTCTCCGAAGTGCAGCGATAGGGAGTGGCGTCGCGCGCCCCGCCGTGCTATTCGGCGGCGGCCGGAGGTCGCGCGAAGGTGCGGCGCATGTGATCGCTCGTGAGGAAGTCGGCTATGCCGATCATGATCAGACTGAAGACGATCTGCTCGGACACCATCCAGAGGGGGTACAGGCCGGGGATCGCGGCCATCACGAGCGTGATGACGGGAAAGATCTGGGCGAACAGTCGCAGTCGCTGATAGGCCCATCGCCAGCCGTGCTGCGCGCGCCACGCGAAGTAGAACAATGTCGCGGTCATCGCGAGGACGACCAGAGTTCGCATCCAGACGGCGAACGAGACGGACTCGCCATCGACCGCCAGCACCAGCGCGACGATGACGGCGCCCACACCGATCACGAGTTCGACGACGAGGAGCCAGAGGATCCACGTGAACGCTCGCACGGTTTTGGGGTGCGTGCGGTCGGCCTCGCTGATCGCGACGCCGGCCTGCCGCCCGCCCGCGATCCGGTCGAGACGGAGGAAGAGAGACTCCAGGGCCATGCTCGGAGCCTATTGCGTGCGAACCCCGCCGGCCTCGTCCGTTCGATGGATGTCGGCGTCGACAGGTGCCTGCCGCCAGCGGGAATCAGTACCCGCGGAAACGACGAAACCCCCGCCTGAGCGGGGGTTTTCGTCTTGCTGGGGTACCTGGACTCGAACCAAGAACAACGGAACCAGAAACCGCCGTGTTGCCAATTACACCATACCCCAAGGGCGAAACCGGAGCCTCGCACCGAGGTTCAAGCTTACCCGAGCGACGGCGGAACACCAAAACCACCGGTGCGCACCGCCGCTCGGGCGCGTCGCGCTCAGCTCGCGAGGAATGCCGAGAGCGACCGCAGACGACGCAGGGACTCATCCTTGCCGAGCAGCTCCATCGACTCGAACAGCGGCGGCGAGATCCGACGGCCGGTGATGGCGACCCGCGGCGGCCCGTAAGCGATCCGCGGCTTGAGCTCCAGCTTCTCGACGAGCGCCGTGGCCAGCGCTTCCTGGATCTTCTCGGGCACGAAATCCTCCACGGGCTCGAGGGCACTGACGCACGCATCGAGGACCTCGGCAGCATTCGCCGGCAGACCCTTGAGAGCGTCTTCAGCGTAGGAGACCTCGTCCTCGAACAGGAACCCGACCATACCGGGGACCTCGCCCAGCAGCTGCACCCGCTCCTGCACGAGCGGTGCGACCCGGAAGGCCATCACGAGCTGCTCATGCGTGGGCTCGTCGAAGAGGCCGGCCGCCGCGAGATACGGGATCGTCCGCTCGGCGAAGTCCTTCTCCCCCAGCATCCGGATGTGGTCGCCGTTGATCGATTCGGCCTTCTTCTGGTCGAAGCGTGCCGGGTTCGGATTGACGTTCTCGATGTCGAACGCCGCGGTGAACTCGTCGAGCGAAAACACGTCGCGGTCCGGACCGATCGACCACCCGAGCAGCGCCAGGTAGTTCAACAGCCCCTCGGGGATGAAGCCGCGGTCGCGGTGCAGGAACAGGTCGGCCTGCGGGTCGCGCTTGGAGAGCTTCTTGTTGCCGGTCTCGCCCAGCACGAGCGGCATGTGCGCGAAGCGCGGCACGAAGGTCGTGACACCGGCGTCGATCAGCGCCGCATACAGCGAGAGCTGGCGCGCGGTGGAGGGCATGAGGTCTTCGCCGCGCAGGACGTGGGTGATGCCCATGAGCGCGTCGTCGACAGGGTTCACGAACGTGTACAGCGGCACGCCGTTCGGCCGCACGACCACGAAGTCGGGGAACGAACCCGCGGGGAACGTGACCTCGCCGCGGATGAGGTCGACGTAGGTGACGTCCTCGTCCGGCACGCGCAGGCGCAGGGCGGGCTGGCGGCCCTCGGCGCGGAACGCCGCCTTCTGCTCGTCGGTGAGGTCGCGGTCGAAGTTGTCGTAGCCGAGCTGCTTGGCGCGGCCTGCGGCCTCGTTGCGCGCGTCGATCTCCTCCGCCGTCGAGTAGCTCTCGTACAGCGCCCCGGTGGCGATGAGCTTGTCGATCACCTCACGGTAGATGTCGTGGCGCTCGGACTGCCGATACGGAGCGTGGGGTCCGCCGACCTCGACACCCTCGTCCCAGTCGATCTTGAGCCAGGTGAGCGCATCGACGAGCTGACGGAAGCTCTCCTCGCTGTCGCGGGCGGCATCGGTGTCCTCGATGCGGAACACCATCTTCCCGCCGTTGTGGCGTGCGTACGCCCAGTTGTAGAGCGCCGTGCGGACCATGCCGACGTGCGGCAGCCCGGTCGGCGATGGGCAGAAGCGGACGCGGACGTCGGCACCACTGACAGTCGTGGTGAGGGGGTGAGGGGTAGCCATAGCCCTTCGATTCTACGGGGACGAGGTCGTCTCCGCTGGCGGGCGGTGGGCGTTCAGGCGTCCGTCGCCACGGCTATCGCCGCCCGGTGCTCGAGGGGCAGAACGCCACCTCTCCGCCGCTGCTCGACGACGAAGTCGAAGGCCGCGCGGAAACGTCGCCGATCGCCCGCATCCAGTCCGGCGTATAGGGCGCCCGCACCGGCGACGCCTCCTTCGACCGATGCCCAGAGCGCCTCGGGTCGCGCGTTCCAGGCCCACTCATGCTCCGCGACGGCGACATGGCCCAGGCCCGCCTCCCTCAGCATCCGTGCGAAACCCTCGGGCGTCCGCTCGAAATCCTCCGCAGCCGGAAGCCTCGCGCCCGCGAACGGCTTCAGCCCGGCACGTCCCGTGATCTCGGCCCAGAGCCAGGAGGGCGACAGCGTCCAGGTGGTCGCGATGACGATGCCGCGACTCACCCGGCGCAGTTCGGCGGCCGATTCGCGTGGCGAGGCGACGTGATTCAGCACGAAGTTCGCGACGACGACGTCGAACGTGCCGTCGGCGAACGGAAGATCGGGCAGTGCACCGTCGACCGGCTCGATCGCAGGATGCCGCCGCCGCGAGACGGCGCGCATCGACGCCTCCGGTTCGCAGGCGGTGACATCCCATCCACCCACCGACCACGTTTCGGCGAGTGTGCCGTCGCCGGCACCGACATCGAGCAGGTTGCGGTCGCCAGGCGTACCCAGCGCGTCACGCATCACGGGGAAGGTTCCGGCGCACAGGTCCGCGTACGAGACGGCGTATACCTCGCCGACCCCGGCCCAGTCCTTCATCGGGTGCCGGAGCGAGCCAGCGGAGACAGGGCGACGATCGCGATCACCAGGATGAACGCGGCCACACCGAGCCCCGCGTACTGGAAGTTCGCCAGGACGACCCCGGCCAGTACCGATCCGGCTGCCGCCGAGAGGCTCATCAGCGAGTCGCTGCGGCCCTGCCTGCGGGTGCGCAGCTCCGGTGCGGACGCCTCAGTGAGCAGTGCGGCACCGGCGACCGTCGCCGCACTCCAGCCCAGCCCCAGCAGGATGAGCGCGACCATCACGCCCCAGGCCTCCGTGCCCGTGAACACGGCGAACGCCAGCGCACCGGCGAGCAGCACCTGACCCAACAGCACCACGCGCAGACGCCCCCAGCGGTCGGCGAGCACGCCGAACACGGGCGACAGGGCGTACATGCCGCCGACGTGCAAAGCGATCGTGATGCCGACGAGCGCGGACACATCGGCCGGAGTGGCTGCCATGCCCTGCGCGCCGTGCGCCATGTGCGACAGATGCACCGGCGTCATCGCCATCACGGACGCCATCACCACGTGGGATCCGGCGACCGCGAAGATCGCGTAGCGCGCCACACGTGGGCGGTCGAGCACCACGGCCCCGGTCGTCGCCGCCGCCACCTTCGCGAGACGCTGCGCAGCGAGCAGCGGATCGGGGCGGAGGGCTACGAGGTACAGCACCAGAGCCGCACACTGCGCGACGAACGAGAACAGATAGGAGCCGGTCTGCGGCGGCATGCCGACCGCCTGCCCCACGATCTCTCCGGGACCGAGGAGCAAGGGCCCGGCGACCCCGCCGATGGTCGTCGACCAGACGACGATCGAGAGATCACGGCCGCGATGCTGAGGTGCTGCCAGATCCGTGGCCGCGAACCGGGACTGCAGGTTGCCCGCGTTGCCGGCGCCGATCATCAGGATGCCCGCCAGCAGCAGGGGGAAGACCCGCACCGAGGCGGCGAGGATGACGACGGCGATGCCGACCAGCGCGAACAGGTTGCCGAGGGTGAGCGCCCGACGCCGTCCGACGCGCGCGGCGAGACGCGCGAGCGGAATGGCGCACGCCGCCGCTCCCAACGTGACCGACGCCGTCGCCAGGCCGGAGAGCGCATCGTTCCCCGAGATGTCCGCCGCCAGAAGAGCGCCGAGCGACACCGTGGCGCCGAAGGCGATGCCGCCCAGCACCTGCCCGAAGGACAGCACCAGTACGGTCCGCCGCTGGACGGTCGCCTGCTGCGTCGCCGTCAGGGCGACATCGCTCATGGTGCGGGTACGGCGTCGCGCACGCTGTTGCGCAGGATGCCCAGTCCCGAGATCTCGACCTCGACCACGTCGCCGGCCTCGAACGTGCCGACACCGGCCGGCGTCCCAGTCATGATCACGTCTCCGGGCAGCAGGGTGAACACGGCGGAGGCGTACTCGATGATCGCCGGCACGGAGTGGATCATGTCGGTCAGAGGTGCATGCTGCCGCACCTCTCCGTTGACGCGGGTCTCGATGGTGGCGTTCGCCGGGTCGAAATCGGTCTCGATGACCGGCCCGAGGGGGCAGAACGTGTCGAAGCCCTTCGCACGCGACCACTGGCCGTCCTTGCGCTGCAGGTCACGCGCGGTCACGTCGTTCCCGATCGTGTAGCCCAGCACGTAGTCGAGCGCGTTCTCGGCCTTCACGTTCTTCGCGATCTTGCCGATCACCACGACGAGCTCACCCTCGTACTCGGTGCGCTCGGAGAGGGTCGGACGCACGATCGCGTCGCCGGGGCCGATCACCGAGGTGTTGGGCTTCAGGAAGAGCAGCGGCTCCTCGGGAGCCACTCCCCCCATCTCGGCGGCGTGGTCGTGGTAGTTCTTGCCGACGCAGACGACCTTCGACCGCGGGATCACCGGGGCGAGCAGCGCAGCATCCGCGAGCGGCACACGCGAGCCGGTGGTCTCGTACCCGGTGAACATCGGGTCTCCGGCGAGCACCACGAGCTCGCGCTCGTCGATGATCCCGTACATGATGGCTTCGTCGTGGCTGAACCGGGCGATCTTCATGGATCCAGCCTACCGAGCGCTCCCGCGGCTCAGGCGTCGAGACGCAGGAGCCAGCCGTGCTTGTCTTCGCGGCGACCGTACTGGATGTCGGTGAGCTCCTCACGCAGCGAGAGGGCGAGCTCGCCCAGCGGCTGCGGCTCGTCGAACCCGTCGCCGACCAGCGCACCGATCGGAGTGACGACTGCCGCGGTGCCGCAGGCGAACACCTCGACGATGTCTCCGGAAGCCACGCCTTCACGCCACTCGTCGATCGAGATCGGACGCTTCTCGACCGTGTAGCCGCGGTCCTCCGCGAGCTGCAGCAGCGAGTCGCGCGTGATGCCCTCGAGGATGCTGTCCGACTCCGGTGTCACCACCCGGCCGTCCTTGAAGACGAAGACGACGTTCATGCCGCCGAGCTCTTCGACGTCGCGCTTCTCGTTGAGGAAGACCACCTGGTCGCAGCCCTTCGCGCTGGCCTCGCTCTGTGCGAGCAGGCTGGAGGCATAGTTGCCGCCGGTCTTCGCCTTGCCCGTGCCGCCCTTGCCCGCGCGAGCGTACTCCTCGGAGAGCCAGATGCGCACCGGCTTGACGCCGCCGGTGAAGTAGGCGCCCGCAGGGCTGGCGATCACGTAGTAGGCGACCTTCTGGGCGGCGCGGACGCCGAGGAAGGCCTCCTTGGCGAACATGAAGGGCCGCAGGTAGAGACTCTGGTCCGCCCCGGTCGGCACCCAGCGGCCGTCGACGGCGATGAGCTCGCGCAGCGACTGGATGAAGTACTCGGTCGGCAGCTCCGGCAGCGCGAGTCGGCGGGCGCTGGCCTGCAGGCGCGCGGCGTTGCGGTCGGGACGGAACGTGTGGATCGAGCCGTCGGCGTGACGATAGGCCTTGATGCCCTCGAAGATCTCCTGCGCGTAGTGCAGGACGGATGCGGCGGGGTCCAGCGGAATCGGACCGTACGGCTGCACGCGCGGGCGGTGCCACCCGCCCTTGGCGGACCAGCAGATGTCGACCATGTGATCGGTGAAGACCACGCCGAAGCCCGGATTCTCCAGCGCCTCGGCGAGACGGTCGGGTGACACAGCGTTCAGGTTCTTCATGACGAGGAACTCCAGGGGAGCCACGGTCGCCTCGGCATCGATGGTCGTCATCTCATCATCCATTCCTCGTGGGTGGGCGCATCGTCGCGCCCGTTCAGCCTACGCCTGCAGTCAGAGGCGCGCAGTGATCGCGGAGCCGATCTCCGCCGTCGTTCGTGCCGCCGTGCGTGCGGCGATGTCGGCCTCGACCGCCGCGCTCACGCGTGCGGATTCCCCTGCGAGGCCGAGGTGGTCGAGCAGCAGTGCGATCGAGAGGATCGCCGCGGTCGGATCGGCCTTCTGCTGGCCCGCGATGTCGGGCGCCGAACCGTGCACGGGCTCGAACATCGAGGGGAACGCGCCGTCGGGGTTGATGTTCCCCGACGCCGCGAGTCCGATACCGCCGGTCACGGCTCCCGCGAGGTCGGTGAGGATATCGCCGAACAGGTTGTCGGTGACGATCACGTCGAAGCGCGAGGGGTCGGTGACCAGGAAGATCGTGGCCGCGTCGACGTGCAGATAGTCGACGGTCACGTCGGGGTGCTCGGCGGCGACCTCGTTGACGACACGCTGCCAGATGGCTCCTGCGTGCACGAGCACGTTCGTCTTGTGCACGAGAGTCAGCTTCTTGCGGCGGCGCTCGGCGAGATCGAAGGCGTAGCGCACGACGCGCTCCACACCGAAGGCCGTGTTCACCGAGGTCTCGTTCGCGACCTCCTGCGGGGTGCCCTTGCGGATCGCACCGCCGTTGCCGACGTAGGGGCCTTCCGTACCTTCGCGGACCACGACGAAGTCGATCTCACCCGGATCCGCCAGGGGGCCGGGCGCGCCCGCGAAGAGCTTCGACGGACGCAGGTTCACGTAGTGGTCGAGCGTGAAGCGCAGCTTCAGCAGCAGTCCCCGCTCGATGTTCGCATCCTTCAGACGCGGGTCGCCCGGCGTGCCTCCGACCGCACCGAGCAGGATCGCATCGTTCGTGGCGATCGATGCGAGGTCGTCGTCGGTGAGGGTGTCGCCGGTCTCGAGGAAGCGCCCGGCACCCAGCGAGAAACGGGTCTTGTCGAAGACCACACCGCTGGACGCGGTGACGGCGTCGAGCACCTTCTCCGCCTCGGCGATGACCTCGGGACCGATGCCGTCACCGGGGATGACGGCCAGCTTCACGACACGCGACATGAGACTCCTTGCGCACTGCACGGGGATGGACCGGCCGGGCCCGACGGGGTCGAGCGGGCCGGTCCTCCCAGCGTACTGGTCAGTGCGAGGGGGCTTTGCGCAGTGTGACGGCCGCGATGACACCGGCGAGGACCACGAGGGCAGCACCGATCAGCGACGTCACCATCACGCCGGAGCCGAATGCGGCAGCAGCCGCATCCCACAGCGCTGTCCCGAGCTGCTCCGGAAGCGCCTGCGCTGCCGTGTACGCACCGGCGAGGGTCTCCCCCGCCGCATGCGCCACATCGGCCGGCAGCCCCTCCGGCAGCACGAGCGCGCCGCGGTAGAACGCGGTGATGATGCCGCCCAGCACCGCGGTGCCGAGCACGGCGCCGAGTTCGTACGCTGTCTCGGAGACGGCACTCGCCGCGCCGGCCTTCGCCGCGGGGGCACTGGAGAGGATCAGCTCGTTCGAGATCGTCTCCGCCGCCCCGATGCCGATGCCGAGCACGACGAAGGCGATGACGAGGGGAAGCACTCCGTGCGCGTGGGTCGTGAATGCCACGATCAGGTAGCCCGCCACCGAGAACGCGAGTCCGACCGGGATCACGATGTGCGGCGGCACGCGGCGCGAGACGGGCACGACCGAGAGGCCGGCGACGATCATCGCGAGCATGCCGGGGACGAGTGCCAAGCCCGCCATCATCGGCGACAGTCCGAGCACCAGTTGCAGGTGCTGCGACACGAAGTAGAGGAAGCCGACGAGCGCGACGACGCTGAGGAGGTTCACCAGGATCGCCCCGGAGAATGAGCCTCGCCGGAACAGCGCCATATCGAGCATCGGCGACCGGGAGCGCAGCTGGCGACGGACGAACAGGTACCCCATGCCGAAGCCGAGCAGAGCCCATGCGCCGGCCGTGAGGCTCGGTCCGTCGACGGCCAGCGACTTGATCGCGTAGACGACGGGGATCATGGTCGCCATCGAGAGCGCGATGCTGATCAGGTCGATGCGGCCCGGGTTCGGGTCACGGCTCTCCGGGACGAGCAGCGGTGCCGCGATCAGGAGCGGGATGAGCACGGGGACGGCGATGAGGAACACCGATCCCCAGGCGAAGTGCTCGAGGAGGAATCCGCCCACGATGGGTCCGAGGGCGGAACCGGCGGAGAACGCCGAGGCCCACACCGCGATCGCCATGCGGCGCTGGTCGCGGTTCTGGAAGATCGAGCGCAGCAGCGAGAGGGTCGACGGCATCAGCATGGCGCCGAAGAAGCCGAGGAGCGCGCGGGCGGCGATGAGCAGCCCGGCCGTCGGCGCGAAGGCGGCGAGAGCCGACACGGCGGCGAAGCCGGTCGCACCGATCAGCAGCATCTTCCGGCGGCCGAAACGGTCGCCCAGCGTGCCCATCGTCACCAGGAGCCCGGCGAGCACCAGGGGGTACACGTCGATGATCCACAGCTGCTCGGCCCCGGTGGGGGCGAGCGCGATGGAGATCTCGGGGAGCGCGAAGCTCAGCACCGTGTTGTCCACCGACACCAGCAGCACCGGCAGCATGAGGACGACGAGCGCCGCCCAGCCACGGGCTCCGACGCGGGGAGCATCCGTCTCTGTCGTCGGGATCGACGCAGTACGGGTCATGGAACACCTCTCACAGTTTCGGCGGTATCGTTAGTGAACCGTCCGGATGGTATAGTAACAGAATTCCCGCCGCTCCCCTGTGCAGAGGATCCACGATGCCCCGACCTCCCCTCGCCCGCGAGAAGGTGCTCGACGCCTTCGAAGCGATCCTCATCGAAGACGGCGAACGCGCAGCCACGCTCGACGCCACGGCCAAGGCTGCAGGGGTGTCCAAAGGCGGACTCCTCTACCACTTCGGCTCGAAGGACGACCTCGAAGCCGGGCTGATGGAGCGCCTCGACAACCTCACGACACTCGACCTGGAACGGATGTCGTCCGCTGAGGAAGGCCCCGTCGCGTACTACGTGCGCACATCGGTGATGGAGGACGACGCACTCGACCGCGCACTCATCGCCGCGACCCGACTCGCGCAGGGCGGATCCGTGCCGGCAGCCGACATGCTCCGCGACACGCGGCGACGGTGGGCCGAGACGATCCGTCCGCACGTGCGCGACACGGCGAGTCTCGACCTGGTGATGCTGGTCAGCGACGGGCTCTACTTCAACAACTCGCTCGACGTGCACGGGCCCGAGCGCCTGGTCCCCCGCAGCGACGAGCTCGCCGAGCTGATCGCACTGGTCCTGAAGGCGACGGCCTGACCGCGCCGACCCACGCAAGAGGGCGGGCGCATCACGCTCCCGCCCTCCTGTCTGCAGCCGTCGATCAGACCTCGGTGATCTCGATCTGACGGAACAGGTCGGCGTCGATGGCGTCGCGCACGTCGTCGAGCAGCTCGTCGGACACCGGCGAGTCCAGCGTCAGCACGCTGAGTGCCTGCGCACCGGCCGCCTTGCGGGCGATCTGCATACCGGCGATGTTGATGCCCGCCTCGCCGAACTTCTGACCGTAGACCGCGACGATGCCGGGACGGTCGGTGTACAGCATGACGACGTGGTGCTTCTCGATCGGCAGCTCGAGCGCGTGATCGTTGATGCCGATCAGCTTCTCGGCCTGCTTCGGGCCCGTGAGCGTGCCCGACACCGACAGCTGGGACCCGTCCGACAGCGCGCCGGCGAGCGTGATCACGTTGCGGTACTTATCGCTCACGTCGTCTTTGAGCAGGCGCACGGCGATGCCGCGCTGGTCGGCGAGGAGCGGCGCGTTGACGTAGGAGACGGTCTCGCTGACGATGTTCGTGAAGACGCCCTTGAGAGCGGCGAGCTTGAGCACGCTCACGTCATAGTCGTTGAGCTCACCGTGCACCTCGACATCGAGGCTCGTGAGCGGCGAGGTCGCCAGCGACGCGAAGATCTGACCGAGCTTCTCGACCAGCGAGATGCCGGGACGCACGTACGGGTCGATGACACCGCCGGCGACGTTGACCGCGTCGGGCACCAGGTCGCCGCCGAGCGCGAGACGCACGGATCGGGCGACCGAGACGCCGGCCTTCTCCTGCGCCTCCTCGGTGCTCGCACCGAGGTGCGGGGTGACGACGACGTTGGGAAGATCGAGCAGCGGACGAGCGGTGCCACCCTCTGCGGGGGGCTCGGAGGTGAAGACGTCGAGGCCCGCACCGGCGATCTCTCCCGCGACGAGGGCGGCGTGCAGCGCCTCCTCGTCGATCAGGCCGCCGCGCGCGACGTTGACGACGAACGCAGTCGGCTTCATGGCCTTGAACTGCTCGGCACCGATCATGCCGGTGGTCTCCGGCGTCTTCGGCATGTGGATCGTGAGGAAGTCGGACTCGGCGACGAGCTCATCGAGCGAGAGGAGTTGCACGCCGAGCTGCTGGGCGCGCGCCGAGGTGACGTAGGGGTCGTAGGCGACGACACGCATGTCGAAAGCGGCAAGGCGCGCGGCGACGAGCGCACCGATGCGACCGAGGCCGACGATGCCGACCGTCTTCTCGAAGAGTTCGGCTCCCGTGAAGGAGCTGCGCTTCCAGGCGCCTGCGGAGAGCGAGGCGTGCGCGGCGGGGATGCGGCGGGCGAGGCTCAGGATGTGGCCGACCGTGAGCTCGGCGGCGGAGACGATGTTGGAGGTCGGCGCATTGACGACCATGACGCCGGCAGCCGTGGCCGCCTTGATGTCGACGTTGTCGAGGCCGACTCCGGCACGGGCGACGACCTTGAGCTTCGGCGCGTGGGCGAGCGCTTCCTCATCGATGCGGGTCGCCGAGCGGACCAGCACGGCATCGGCATCCGCCAGCGCCGCGAACAGCGCCTCACGGTCGGTGCCGTCGACGTTGCGGACGTCGAAGTCGGGGCCGAGGGCCTCGATGGTGGCGGGAGAGAGTACTTCGGCGATGAGCACGACGGGCTTCGGCACAGTGGATCCTTCGGGGCAGCGCGGCAGGCGGGAGTGGCCGATGCGCCGCACACCATGGGGGCGCGATCGCGTCAACTCTACCCGAGCACTCGAGGCCCTCCGTGCCGTGTGACCGTGTGCGACTCAGGCGCTGGGCATCGTGAGGCTGAGCGCGATGAGGCTCATCCAGAAGACCGCGACGATGCCGAGTCCCGCGAGGAACACCAGGGAGAGCTCTCCGACATTGCGTCGTCGACCGATCACGAACGCGAACGCGAAGACGACGGCGGGAAAGGCGACGCCGAACAGGAGTGTCGCCCATCCCCCACCGGTCAATCCGGTCTGCGCCATCGTGATCAGGTGTGCGACGGCGTTCCACACCGCGTAGGCGTAGAACAGCCCTGCCAGCCCGATGACGAGTCCGACGAGCCAGCGGGGCGAGCCCGCCGAGACCTGCTGAGGAGCGGAAGACGCACTCACGATCCGATCACCCCCACGGTGACGAAGGGCCAGGGAACGAGGAGGACCACGCCCGCGAGCAGCACGGCGACGCGGATCCACGCGGCCCTCCCCCGGGTCAGGACCCAGGTCGCGAGGAACCACAGCGCGGGCGCGGCGATCGCCAGCACGAACCACGGCAGGAACATGGCGTCGTCGACGAGGAACGAGGCCAGCGGCTTGAGTCGCAGTCCGCCGACGATCCAGCCGATCGTGTAGAGGAGATAGACGCCGCCGACGACCCCGAGGATCAACAGCATCATGGTGCTCATGCCCGCCGGCTCGTCGGTCGCAGCGGGGGTGACGGTGCCGTCATCCTCGACCGTCCCCACCTCTTCGCTGCCCCTGCCCACGGCGTTCCAGCCGTGCGGAAGGGCGCGATCCTGCGGCGCCGCGGCGTCGTCGCCCTCCCAGCTGAGGGCGTCGTCGGAATCGGAAGTCATCTCCCCAGAGTAGGACACCCGGTCCACTATGCTCGGGGTTGCCTTGAGCCGGTATGGCGGGCACCGGAGGGAAAAGGGGAGCGCCGTGGCCGACAGCGACAACAAGAACGCCGACGTCGAGCGGCCTGCGGCGAGCAGCACGAACACCGAGCCGCCCGCCGGATGGGTCCCCACTCCCGAGGCGAAAGCGAAGGCCACCCGCTTCCGCTGGATCGCCGCCGTGCTCTGGGCCGTCGCGATCATCGGCGAAGCCGTCGGCATCTTCTGGCTGCTGCGCCAGCGCGTCTACGTCGGCGAGGACGGACAGCTCCTCCGCAACCCCGACACCGGACTGCTCGAGGAGCACGGCGTCACGGCGACGTTCCCGCAGTGGGCGTTCATCGCACTCCTCGTGCTGCTCGTCGTGATCGCCGCACTCTCGATCACCGGGTCCGTGCTCTGGAAGAAGGCGAATCGCCTCGACCCCGCGCGGAAGTCCGACAAGACACGGTTCTTCGTGCAGAACCAGCTCGGCGCGATCATCGCGATCGTCGCCTTCCTCCCCCTCGTCATCCTGATCTTCCTCAACAAGGACAT
>NZ_JBLVOH010000150.1:0-3013 GCF_053543675.1 Microbacterium umsixpiens | reverse complement strand
CATGGACAAGGGCCAGAAGACGACGGCCGGCATCGTCGGAGTAGCCCTCGCGGCTCTCGCCGTCGTCCTCGGCGTCGACTTCGCTCCGCCGTCGGTCGAGCAGTACACGGCCGATCAGTCCGCCGTGATCCAGCTGCTCGGCAAGGACGAGGTCGTGTGGGTCGAGGGCGGCAAGGTGTACCACGTCTGCGATGAGGTCTCCGCGATCCAGACCGGCAGCGAGATCATCACCGGCACGACGGCACAGGCCGTGGAAGCGGGCAAGAACCGGCTGACGCTGCAGTTCGCCTCCGAGCTGCGTGCATGCGACCTTCCCGTTCCCGAGAACGACGAGGAGATCACCGAGGCGCTGCGAGCGATCCAGGCGGGGCAGGTGGACACCGTCCTCCCCGCGCCGGAATGGGCGGATTCCACGGAAGCGCCCATCGTCGTCGACGAGGCCCCGGCCGAGTGACGGCCGATCGGCTCTAGTCAGCGTCGAGCGCTTCGACGAGCCTCTCCTCGGCCGAAGTGAGATGCGCCTCGAGGAGGGCGGCCGCACGCTCGCCCTCTCCGGACTCGACCGCGTCGAGGATGTCGGCGTGCTGGGCAGCGATCACCGCAGCGTCGAGCAGGCGGCGGCCCTGCACTTGCGCCATGCACAGTCGCACCTCGTCGAGGACGCTGCGGTACATGCGACCGGTCCGCTCGCTCTGGAGCGCGTCGATGAGCGCGGTGTGGAAGCGCAGATCAGGGCCGACAGTCGCCGGGTCGGGGCCGGCCGGCATCGCGAGGATCTCGGCGTTGGCGTCGCGGGCAGCGTCCGGAACGGTCCTGGTCACGGCGAGTTCGCGCAGCGCCGCGCTCTCCAGCCGTGTCCTCGTGCGGTAGACGTCGCGCACGGTCTCGGAGTCGATCCCGACGACGCGGGCGCTTCGATGCGCGGTGCGCACCAGGAGTCCGGTGGCGACGAGCTGTTCGATGGCTGCTTTCGCACTCGGCCTGGCCACCCCGAACGTCTGCGAGACGGCTGACTCCGTGAGCGGCGTGCCGGAGCCGATCTCGCCGCGGAGGATGCGTCCGCGCAGCTGAGCGGTGACGGCGTCGACCACGCCGACGATGCCGAGCGGCGCGTCCGAGCTCATGGTCATCCGGTCAGTCTAACGAAACGCCCCGCCGTCGGTACACTTGTCAGACAATCTTTCGACGGAGCAGAGGAGCACCGTGCCGACCACACTCGCCGAACCGCTGGATCCCGCACTGCTGGGCCCCACGACCGAGGTGCACTCCCGGTCCATCGACCGCTTCGCCCGGGCACACGACGCTTCGCACTACCTGCTCATCCCGGATGCGGTGCTCTCCCCCGCGGATGCCGAGGGCGTCGCCCGTGCGTTCGGCGCCGTGCGTGCGGCGGGACGCACGATGACCTTCCGCTCCGGCGGGACGAGCCTGTCGGGGCAGAGCGTCAGCGGCGACATCCTCGTCGACACGCGCAGCCACTTCCGCGACATCCGCGTGGAGGACGACGGCGCATTCGTCCGCGTCGGTCCCGGAGCCACGGTTCGCCAGGTCAACACCCGGCTGACACGCCACCGCCGCAAGCTCGGGCCCGACCCGGCGAGTGAGATCGCCTGCACGATCGGCGGGGTCGTGGCGAACAACTCCAGCGGCATGGCCTGCGGCATCACCGAGAACTCGTACCAGACCATCGAATCGATGACGATCGTGCTCCCGAGCGGGACGATCCTCGACACCGGACGACCCGACGCGAACGAGCTGCTGCGCGCCGCGGAACCGGCGATCGCCGACGGGCTCCTGGCCCTGCGCGCCCGATTGCTCGCCGCACCGGAGCACGTCACCTTCCTCCGGCAGCAGTTCTCGATGAAGAACACCATGGGCTACGGCCTCAACGCCCTGCTCGACTTCGACGATCCGGTGCGCATCCTCGAGCACCTCATCATCGGGTCCGAGGGCACCCTCGCGTTCGTCGCCGAGGCACGGTTCCGCACGATCGAGGTTCGTCCGGCGATCGCCACCGGTCTGCTCGTGTTCGAGACGCTGTCGGCCGCCATGACCGCACTCCCCGACCTCACGCGTCTCGGCCTCGCGACGATCGAGCTGATGGATGCCGCATCGCTGCGCGTGGCACAGGGTCTGAGCGATGTCCCGGCGGCGATCGCGGAGATCGACGTCCAGGGGCATGCGGCCCTGCTCGTGGAAGTCCACGCCTCCGATGCTGCGTCCCTCACGGAGTCGAGCGCCGCCGCCCAGGTGCATTTCGAGGCCCTGCCGCTGGCCGTGGCGCCTCGACTCACGACGGACGCCGCCGAGCGGGCCGCGCTGTGGCATGTGCGCAAGGGTCTCTACACGGCGGTGGCGGGTGCGCGCCCCTCCGGCACGACCGCTCTGCTCGAAGACATCGTCGTCCCTGTCCCCCGCCTGCTCGCGACCTGTGAGCGACTGATCGAACTGTTCGCCGAGCACGGTTACGAGGGCTCGGTCATCTTCGGTCATGCGAAGGACGGGAACGTCCATTTCCTGCTCAACGAGCGCTTCGACGACGCCGACAGCGTCGCCCGCTACCGCCGGTTCACGGACGACCTGGTCGACCTCGTGCTGTCCCAGCAGGGTTCGCTGAAGGCCGAGCACGGAACCGGTCGCATCATGGCGCCGTTCGTGCGCCGCCAGTACGGCGACGAGCTGACCGACATGATGTGGGAGATCAAGGGCCTGCTCGATCCCGACGGCATCCTCAACCCCGGCGTCGTCCTCTCCGACGACCCCGATTCGTACCTGCACGACCTCAAACGCGTTCCCACGGTCGAGAACGAGGTCGATCGCTGCGTCGAGTGCGGGTACTGCGAGCCGACGTGTCCGAGCAAGAGCATCACGCTCACCCCGCGCCAGCGCATCGTGATCCGCCGTGACATGGCCTGGGCCGAAGAGCAGGGCGACACCGAGCTGCTGCGGGACCTGCAGAAGGACTACGACTACGACGGCGTGCAGACCTGCGCCGTCGACGGCATGTGCGGTG
>NZ_JBLVOH010000149.1:7804-12341 GCF_053543675.1 Microbacterium umsixpiens | reverse complement strand
GGGGCCTTTCGGCTCGGTTCTTGAGGAGTTGTGAACGGGCCCGACCCCGCGACGGGCCGGAACAGGTCAGCCGAGGGCGATGCCCCAGTGCAGGGTCCAGGTCTCGCCGGGGGCGAGACGACGGATGCCGAGGCCGTTGTTCAACGCATCGGCGGGCGCGGTCATCGGCTCGATCGCGACCGCGAGGCTCTGGCCGGGATAGAGCGCGGTCGTGTACACCTGCACGTAGTCGAAGCCCTCGCCCTGCCACAGGGTCACGCGGCGGCCGTCGGGTGCCGTGAGCGAGTGCCGCACGCGGCCGTCGGCGTCGCGGGCGAGGTCGGTGAACCCGGTGTCGAGGGTGACGTCGCCCAGCCGGACCCCGTCGCGCAGGGCGGCCTCGGCGGGACGGGTGCCGGTGGGGAGCATCCGCTCGTCGGTCGTGAACGCCGTCTCGGCGGGAACACGCAGCACCAGGTCATGCGGGTCGACGTCGCCGATCGTCACGAAGGGGTGCGTGCCGAGAGCGACCGGCGCGGGCGTCGCCGAGCGGTTGGTGAGTGTGTGCGTGACCTCGATGCCGTCGGGCGTGAGCGTGTAGGTCACGGCGGTCTCGATCAGGTACGGGTAGCCGGTCTGGGGCACGATCGTCGCCCGCAGCACGGCTTCGGCGTCGGTGTGCGACACCTCGTACGCCGTGAAGCGCAGCAGTCCGTGACTCGCATTGTTCAGCTTCGGCTCGGTGATCGCGAGCAGGCGCGAGGTGCCGTCGTCATCCCACCGACCGTCGCGCACGCGGTTCGGCCACGGGGTGAGGACCACGCCGGAACAGGCGGGCGTGGGCTGATCGAGCGGGTATGGAGGGACGAGGTCGACGCCGCCGATGCGCAGCGACCGCAGAGACGCGCCGACCTGCGCGATCTGGGCGGTCGCATCGCCGAGTCGGAGGGTGATCTGGGCGCCGGTGGGGGATGCGGAAGTCACTTCGACATCGTACGGCCACCCCCGCGTCGGCACTCTCTCAGGCGCGTCGGCTACACTTGTGCGGTCGGCTTCGGACACCCGCGCGTTGGCGCGGACGTTTTATGTGTGTGAAGTGTGAGTCCAGGGGCCGATGGTGAGCGTCGCTCGACGCTAATCAACCATCACATGAATGGCCCCGGCCGCTGACAGTCCGGAACCCCGCTGGTCGCATCCGACCACGCGCAGGGTGCTCGCGCGTGTGCGCGGCGCTGTTCTCGTGCGAGAACACAGGAAGACAACGCAATGCCCAAGAACAAGAAGCCCCGCGGCGGACGTCCCGCCGCCAACTTCGAGCCGCGCTACGGCGCCAAGAAGACCTCCTTCCACGACCGCCACAACGGCGGCCCCGCCCGTGACGGTGCGCGCGACGAGCGTGGTGCCCGCGCGGATGCCGGCGACCGCCGCTCCGCCCCCGCCGCCGGCGGCTACGACCGTCGTCCCGGCAGCCGCAGCGCCGGTCACCGTGGCTACCGCCCGGCCGAGGCCGAGTCGGGTGCGCCCAAGCAGCGCTGGAACGCCTCCGAGCGTGCCGGCCGCGACGAGGCCCGGGGCATCCGCAACCGCGCCGAGTCCGGACGCCGCGAGGCACCGCACCACCGCAACGACGAGCGCTCCGAGCGTCCTCGCTACAACGACCGGCCCAGCGCCGGCGGCCGCTTCGACGACCGTCCGCGTCGGGACGACCGTGGCGGACAGCGTCCGAGCGGACAGCGCCCGACCGGTCCCGGAACCTACCGCGACGAGCGCGGCGGCGACCGCCCCCGCTTCGACCGCGACGACCGCTCACGTCGTGACGACCGTGGCGCCGGCACCCAGCGTCAGGGCTTCCGCGACAACGACCACCGCGATGGCGGGCGTCCGGTCCGCGACGACCGCCGTGGCGGCGGCGAGCGTCCCCGGTTCAACAGCGACCGTGGCGCCGAGCGTCCCCGGTTCAACAGCGACCGTGGCACCGAGCGCCCCCGGTTCGACCGCGACGAGCGTCCGCGCCGTGACGACCGCGGCGGCGACCGTGCCCGCAGCAACGACCGTGGCGCCGACCGCGGCGGCGAGCGTTCGTACGACGCCGACCGCGCCCGTCGGGCCTTCGACCGCGACCGCACGCAGCGCTCGTACGAGGGCGGCCGTGACGAGCGTTCGCGTCCGTCGACCGGTGGCGCGTACCGCACCGAGCGTCCGCGCCCGCTGACCTCCGACACCCGTGGGCGTCCGGCGCGCAACGAGCGCCCGAGCCGCAACGACTGGAACGCCACCAGCCGGCCCGAGTCGACCGGAGCGAAGTTCACCCCGGGCGACGACGTCGTGCACGAGCGCCTCGAGGCGAAGTCCGTCGCAGCCGTCGAGGTCGACGGTGTGACCTTCGGTGACCTCGGTCTCGGCTCGAACATCGTCGACACCCTCGTCGGCATGGGCGCGGCGACGCCGTTCCCGATCCAGGCCGCCAGCATCCCGGCCGTCCTCGCCGGGCGCGACGTGCTCGCCCGCGGTCGCACCGGCTCCGGCAAGACCATCGCTTTCGGCGCCCCGCTCGTCGAGCGCGTGCTGCAGTCGCAGGCCGGCAAGCGCCGTGAGTTCGGACGGTCGCCGCGCGCGATCATCCTCGCTCCGACGCGCGAGCTCGCGCTGCAGATCGACCGCACGATCCAGCCGATCGCCCGCAGCGTCGGCCTCTTCACCACGCAGATCTACGGTGGTGTCCCGCAGGGTCGCCAGGTCGGTGCGCTGAAGAAGGGCGTCGACATCGTGATCGGCACCCCCGGTCGCGTCGAGGACCTCATCAACCAGGGCAAGCTCGACCTCTCGGACTGCCGCATCGCGGTGCTGGACGAGGCCGACCACATGTGCGAGCTCGGATTCGTCGAGCCCGTGCAGCGCATCCTGCGTCACACCGCAGACGGCAGCCAGAAGCTGCTGTTCTCGGCCACGCTCGACCGCGAGGTCGCGGCTCTCGTCGACGAGTTCCTCGTCGACCCGGCTGTGTACGAGGTCGCCGGTGAAGACCAGGACTCCAGCACGATCGAGCACCGCGTGCTCGTGATCGAGCACCGTGACAAGGCCGACATCCTCACGTCGCTCGTCGACCGTGCCGGCAAGACGCTGGTCTTCGCCCGCACGCGTGCCTACGCCGACATGCTCGCCGAGCAGTTCGACGATGCCGGCATCCCGGCCGTCTCGCTGCACGGCGACCTGAACCAGGCCAAGCGCACGCGCAACCTCGAGCGTCTGACCTCGGGCCGCGTGAACGTGCTCGTCGCCACGGATGTCGCCGCCCGCGGCATCCACGTCGACGACATCGACCTGGTCGTCCAGGCCGACGCTCCCGACGAGTACAAGACGTACCTGCACCGCTCGGGTCGTACCGGCCGCGCGGGTCGTTCGGGTCGTGTCGTCACGCTGATCACGCGTCAGCGTCAGCGTCGCATGACCGAGCTGCTCGACCGCGCCGAGATCGACGCGCCGTTCGAGAACGCGCGCCTCGACGACGACGTGATCGAGGAGATCGCCGGTCGCGTGCCGACGGCGGCCGACCTCACCGCCTGAGTCTCGCTCACCAGAGGCCCCGTCCCGCTTCCGCGGTCCGGGGCCTCTGTCGTGTCCGCGCCCCGCGCTCCCCGCGCTCCCCGCCCCCTACCCGCTCCCTGCTGCCGAGTGCACGGGATGCTGCCGAGTGCACGGCTTACCTGCGTGAAGACGCCGTGCGTTCGACGCGAAGCCGTGCGCTCGGCGGTGGGGGGAGCGGGCTGAGTCGCGCCGATCAGGCCAGCTCGTGCGCGTGCACGGTCGAGGTCAGGCTCGTGCCGTTGAGGTCGAGGTAGATCACTCCCTCGGCCCGCGTGAGGGTCATCGTGTTGCGGCGTTCGATCAGAGCCGCGGCCGACTCGATGAATCCGGGATCGAAGCTGTACACGCGGATGTCCTCGCGGCGGTGGATGCGCTTGTCCGCCCACTGCGCCATGACCTTCGCGGGGTCGCGGTGCGTGTAGACGACAGTGCGTTCGGCCAGTCGGCTGCCGTGGTGCAGTCGCTCGGCATCGGGCGCCCCGATCTCGACCCAGACGGTGATGAGCCCGGTCATGTCGCGCACGAGCACGGCCGGTTCCTCGGTCGAGGAGATGCTGCCGCCGAACGTGATGCCCTCGGCGAACTCGAGTCCGTAGGCGAGCACGCGGGTGAGCATGTACGCGTCGGTCTCGGACGGATGCCGCGCCACGCGCAGCGAGTAGTCCTCGTAGATTCCGCGGTCGGTGTCAGCGAGCTGCACCTCGAATGTGTGGACTGTCGAACCGATCGCCATGATCCCCGAGCCTACGCGGCCACGGGTGGGGCGACCGACCGGGTGAGAGGGGCGATCCGGCTCAGAACAGCATCGGCTGCGCAGCCGCGGCCTGAGCAGTGGGCGTGAAGCGCACCGCTGCCGCGGTCGCCGCTCCCGACTGTACGTGTCCCTGCCCTGGTCGGAACCCGCGGCGCGAGTAGTCGTCTTCGTGGCGTCCGTCGAGTCCGTGCATCCGGATGAGCGGGCGAGCCCGTTTCG
>NZ_JBLVOH010000149.1:4554-7784 GCF_053543675.1 Microbacterium umsixpiens | reverse complement strand
CCCTTCGGGGCCTCGGCCGAGGCGCCGGGATAGAGCCCGCGATACGACGACACCAGGTCGGGACGGTTGGCGCCGAGCCACTCGAAGAACCACGGCTTGACGCCGGGTCGCAGATGCAGTGCTCCGTAGATCACGGTGCGCGCTCCCGCCTCCTTGATGCGCACGAGGGCACTGTCGATCGCCTCGAGCGAGTCGGTCATGTGCGGCATGATCGGCATCAGGAACACCGTGACAGGGAACCCGGCATCCGCCAGCGCACGCACCGTATCGAGCCGCGCCTGCGTGGTCGGGGCTCCAGGCTCGATGGCCTTCTGCAGCTCGTCGTCGTACATGGCGATCGACATCTGCACGTCGACGGGCACGCGCTGCGCGGCCTTCACGAGCAGGGGGATGTCGCGGCGGATGAGCGTGCCCTTGGTGAGGATCGACATCGGGGTGCCGGATGCGGCGATCGTCTCGATGATGCCGGGCATGAGCTTGTAGCGCCCCTCGGCCCGCTGATACGGGTCGGTGTTGGTGCCGAGGGCCACAGTCTCGTGCTGCCAGCTGCCGCGCCGCAACTCCTTCTCGAGCACCTCGACCACGTTCACCTTGACCACGATCTGCGAATCGAAGTCCGATCCGCCGTCGAGGTCGAGGTACTCGTGCGTGCCGCGGGCGAAACAGTAAACGCAGGCATGACTGCATCCACGGTAGGGGTTGATGGTCCAGGCGAACGGCATGCGCGAGGCGCCGGGAACGTGGTTCAGGGCCGACTTCGACAGCACCTCGTGGAACGTCATCCCGGCGAACTCAGGGGTGGTCACCGACCGCAGCACGCTCGATCGGTCTTCGAGCCCGGGCAGCGCCGCTGCATCCGTCTCGCCGAGCTTCTGTCCCTTCCACCGCATCTGAACATTCGAACAGAAGGACGATCTTAACGCAAGTCATAATGCGAGATATCTTCGAATGAGAAGATGGACCAATGCCCTTCTCGCCGCACGCTCAGCATGCGGCTCCGCGGTCCCCGATCCGCGGACCCGCACTCCCGATCGGCGTCGCCGTGACCGCGCTCGGGATGCTGCTCTCGATCGCCTCCGTGCCGGCGGCGTCGCCGGAAGCTGCCGCGATGCCGGAACCGGTCGCCGTGATGCAGGTGCCGACCGTGCAGGTCCGAGCGACGACGGCCGCCGACCCGTGCTCTGACCCCGCCGTACAGCAGGCCGTCCAGGCCGGTGACGACGCGGCCACGGTCGCGGGCTTCGGCGGGGGAGCGGCTTTCCGCGAGGCCGTGGTGGCTGGTAACGCCCCCTGTATCTCGCTCCGCGATCCGGCGCGGGTCTGGGTCGTCGTGAACAAGAGCCTCCCGCTGAAGCCTGCGGACTACGAGCCCGGGGCGCTCGACTCCGTGCCGCTGCAGATGACGACGCCCTCGGGCCGGGTGCGGACCGATGTCGCGGTCGCCGTCGGGCAGATGGCCGACGCGGCGGATGCTGCCGGTGTAGGGCGCATCGGTGCCAACAACGGCTACCGGTCGTACGGGCTGCAGGTCACGACCTACGACTCCCACGTGCGATCCCAGGGTCAGGGGCAGGCGGATGCCGGCTCGGCGCGCCCCGGCCACAGCGAGCACCAGACCGGGCTCGCCCTCGACGTCGTCGCGTGCGGCTCGAACTGCGGCGGTCTCGACGGTTTCGGCGGCACCGCGCAGAGCGACTGGGTCGCGGCGCACGCGTGGGAGTACGGGTTCATCGTGCGGTACGAGCAGGTGGGCACGCCGGTGACCGGCTACGCGCCCGAGCCGTGGCACCTCCGCTACGTCGGGATCGACCTCGCCGCCGCGTACCACGACGGCGGATTCCACACGCTGGAGGAGTTCTTCGGACTCCCGGCCGCCCCCGATTACGCGCACTGACGCGGTCGTCACGAACCCGATCTGCGGCATCCGACAACCGCGGTACCCAGTGTCACGATGTTTGGGATGCATTCTCACAACGTCCTGTCCGAGGCGGTGCCCGACACGTAGAATCGCCGGAGCAACGATGCACGATACGTTCAGGAGGACGGCATGGAACGCGACATCTACGACGAGGATCACGAGGCATTCCGGGACCTGGTCAAGGACTTCGTCAAGCGCCACGTGACAGGCGAGGCCATCGAGAAGTGGGACGCCGCGGGTGAGATCGACCGGGCGACCATGCTGGCTGCCGGCGAGGCAGGACTGATCGGACTGTCGGTTCCCGAGGAGTTCGGCGGTGCCGGGATGCTGCAGGATTACCGCTTCCGCACGGTCGTCATGGAGGAGGTCATCGCCGCGGGTGCCGGCTCGCTCGCAGGCGCCTTCGGCATCCAGGACGACCTGGCCGTGCCGTACCTCGTGCACATGGGAACGCAGGAGCAGAAGGAGAAGTGGCTGCCCCGGATGGCCACGGGTGAAGTGCTCGGCGCACTCGCCATGACCGACCCGGGAGCGGGTTCGGACCTCCGCGGCATCAAGACCAACGCGAAGAAGGTCGACGGCGGCTACATCCTCAACGGCGCGAAGACCTTCATCTCCTCGGGCACGACAGCCGACGTCGTCGTGACCTTCGTCAAGACCGGTGAGGGCAACCGTCCTGACGCCTTCAGCCTGCTGCTCGTCGAGAAGGGCATGGAGGGCTTCGACCAGGGCAAGAAGCTCAGCAAGATGGGCTTCCATGGCTGGGATACGGCCGAGCTCAGCTTCACCGACGTGTTCGTCCCCGACGAGAACCTCATCAGCGGCAAGGAGGGCCAGGGCTTCATCCAGCTGATGCTGAACCTGCCACTCGAGCGTCTCTCGATCGGCGTTGCCGCGGCCGCAGCTGCGCAGGCCGCTCTGGACTGGACCGTCGCCTACACGAAGGACCGGGAGGCGTTCGGCGAGCGCATCGCCGACTTCCAGAACACCCGCTTCCGGCTCGCCGACATGGCGGCGACCACCGATGCGATGTGGGCGTACATCGACCGCGCGCTGCTCGCCTACAAGAACAGCACGCTCACCGCCGAGGACGCGGCGAAGGTCAAGTTCTGGGCTACCGAGCGCGAGTGGGAGGTGCTCGACACGGGCGTGCAGCTGCACGGTGGCTACGGCTACATCATGGAGTACCCGATCGCCCGCGCCTTCACCGATGCTCGGGTGCACCGCATCTACGGCGGCACGAACGAGATCATGCGCGATCTCGTCGGTCGTCAGATCGCCGGCAAGCGCTGACGCACGGCTCTGGAGAGGC
>NZ_JBLVOH010000149.1:3208-4534 GCF_053543675.1 Microbacterium umsixpiens | reverse complement strand
CCTCTTCGCGTGCAGCCGGGGACGCTGCAGCGCTCGGATGCTCGAAGGAAGCGGGTGGTACCGGCGGTGCTACCGAAGTAGTATTACTGCATGTCCACCGCAAAGGTCAGCCTCAGTCTGAGTGAGAGCGATTTGGCGTTCCTCGACGCCCAGACCCTCGAAGGCGGGTACCCCTCGCGCTCGGCCGTGGTGCACGCGGCGGTTCGCCTTCTTCGTGAGAGCCGTCTCGCCGACGCGTACGCCGAGGCCTACGCCGAGGGATACGACGACGAGTGGGATTCCGCGGCCGACGATGGCCTGGCCACCGCGTGAGCGACAGTGCGGTCTCCCTGCTTCGTCGTGGTCAGATCATCCTCGTCTCGTTCGACCCCACGGTCGGGTCCGAGGCGCGGAAGACGCGACCGGCCGTGCTCGTGAGCAACAACACGGCGAACGCGGTCGCTGCGCGACGCCCGCAGGCCACGGTCACCGTCGTGCCGGTGACGTCGAACGTCACACGGGTGCTGCCGTTCCAGGTGCTGCTTCCCGCCGCCGCCACCGGGCTGGATCGTGATTCGAAGGCGCAGGCGGAGCAGGTGCGGACCATCTCGACCGCGCGCATCGTCCGTCCGCTCGGCTGGGTGCCGGCCGAGTTGATGGGGGAGATCGACGAGGCGCTGCGCGTGCATCTGTCGCTCTGAGGCTTGGATCAGGGCGAACTTGTACCGGACTGCGCCGCGCTGACCGGGCTGCACCGGAGTCGGCTTGCACTCCGGGCGAACACCGAATGTGTCAAAATCCCTGACCAGGCACGTTAAACAAGCGCTGAGAGCAGGCGCCGGAGAATTTCCTGACTTGTCTCTTCAGGGGATACAAGTATCGGTCCATGATCGATACATGTCCGGACAGGAGAGTCCGGCTCGGGAACGCAGATGTTCCCGCACCCGCTCACCGAAGAGGCCGGAATGTCCACTCTCAGCCTGCCGCTGCTCGACCGCACGTCGACGGCTCCGATCTGGTTCCAGATCATGCGCGCCATCGAAGCCGAGATCGCCCAGGGCACCTGGGGACCGGGTGATCGCCTGCCCAGCGAGAACGAGCTGAGGGAGCACTTCTCGGCCTCGCGCACCTCGATCCGCGACGCGCTGTCCCGGCTGGAGAGCGCCGGCATCATCTCCCGACAGCAGGGCAAGGGCGCCTTCGTGGAACGAGCCCAGGGGCCGTCGGCCTGGACGCTCCCCTCGGCCCCGAGCCTTCTCGGCGAGTACAGCGAGGACGGCCGCAGCGCCCTGAGCTCGGAGATCCTCCGTGCCGGCATCGAGCCGCTTCCCTCGTGGGCCGCAGCGG
>NZ_JBLVOH010000149.1:0-3188 GCF_053543675.1 Microbacterium umsixpiens | reverse complement strand
CGTCGGACGCGACTCTCCCGACGGCACGGGCTTCGTGCTGGAGCGCGTGCGCGCCGTGGGCTCGCGCACCGCCGTGCACGTGATCAACTATCTGCCGTCGCGCTTCGCCGGGGTGCTGCCCGACCTCCGCGACCCCCGCGCGAGTCTGTACGCCGCGATCAGGAACGTCGCCGGCGTCCGCATCGCCCGCATGCACCGGACGATCGAGGCCGTCGCCGCCGATCGGGCGCTCGCGGGCCTGCTCGAGGTCGAGCCGGGGCATCCGATCGTCGTCGTCGAGGCCGTCGCCTATGACCAGAGCGGCCAGCCCATCGACTTCTCCCGCGCCTCCGTGCGCACCGATCGCCTCCGCGTCAGCGTCGACACCGGTTTCGATGCGGGAGGCATCTCGACCGAGACCGCCTCCGGTCGTTACCCCGCCGCTCTGCGCTGACCCACCCACTCACGAACCCCGGGAGCCCTGCACATGACCGACCACCGCATCCTCGTCATCGGCGACAGCTACATGACCGCCGAGATCTTCACCCGCGCCTTCGCGCAGCGGGGTCTCGCCGTCGACGCGACGACGATGACGATCACGACGCCGACGTGGGACACCTCCTCCATCCGGGAGTACGAGGGGGACCCGGCGGAGGTCGCGAGCCTCGGCCGCGGCTACGACGTCATCGCCTTCCACGCGGCGCCCGTGACCGCCGACGTCCTGGCCGCGCTCCCCGACCTCCGCCTCGTCGGATGCGCACGCGGCGGCCCCGTCAACGTCGATCTCGACGCGGCGCGCGAGCGCGGGGTACGAGTGACCACGACCCCGGGGAAGAACGCGGATGCCGTCGCCGACCTCACGATCGGGTTCCTGATCTCCCTCGTGCGCAACGTGCCGGCGTCGCTGCGCGACGTGGACGAGCGGGTCGCCGACGGCCGTCCGCTCGCCGAATCGACCTTCGAGGGGGCCCGCTGGTTCGGCCGCGAGGTGAAGGGACTGCGACTCGGTCTCATCGGCTTCGGCAACGTCGCCCGCCTCGTCGCGGCTCGGGCGCGGGCGCTCGGCGCGACCATCACCGCGTACGACCCCTTCGTCGACCCGGCCTCGGTGGCGGATGCCACGATCGTCTCCGACCTCGACGCGCTGCTCTCCGCGAGCGACGTCGTCAGCGTGCATGCGCGAGCCACCGACGAGAACCGCCACATGATCGGCGCCGCGCAGATCGCCCGCATGCCGGAGGGGTCGTTCCTCATCAACACCGCCCGGGAATCGCTCGTCGACGAGCACGCGCTCCTCGAGGCGCTGCGCAGCGGCCACCTCGCCGGCGTCGCCCTCGACGTGAACGAACCCGATGGACCGTGGCGGGAGCTCGTCGCGGAACCGAACCTCATCCTCACGCCCCATCTGGCCGGCGCGACGAACGAGACGCTCGTCCGCGGTGCCGACATGCTCGCCGCCGAGGTCGAGAGTTTCCTCACGGATGGGAGCCTGCGATGGGAACGATGACGGACGTCTTCCTCGCCATCGACGCCGGCACCGGATCGGCGCGAGCGCTCGCCTTCGACATCGAGGGCCGACTGGTCACCCGAGCAGCGCGCGAGTGGACGCACACCGCCGTACCGGGGCACCCCGGCGGCACGGTCTTCGACACCGAGAGCGGATGGAGGGCCATCGCCGCCGCCGTCTCGGAGGTCGTGGCGCACCTCGGCGGGCGGCGCGTCGCGGCCGTGGCAGCGTCGAGCATGCGGGAGGGATTCGTCCTGTACGACGCTGGGGGCAGCGAGCTCTGGGCCTGCCCGAACACCGACGGTCGGGCACGCGCGGAGGCCGACGAACTGGTCGCCGAAGGTGTGGCCGACGAGGTGTACCGCACGGCGGGGGACTGGGTGTCGATCACGGCCCCGGCCCGCCTGCGGTGGATCGCCCGCCACGAGCCCGACCTCTTCGCGCAGGCGCGCCACTTCGGGATGTTGAGCGACTGGGTCACGACGCGCCTGACGGGCGAGTTCGTCACCGAGCCGACCAGCGGCTCGAGTTCGGCGCTGTTCGACCTGCGGTCGAGGAACTGGTCGGACGAGCTCGCGCGACTCGTGGGCGTGGACCGCAGCATCCTCCCTCCCGTGGTCGAATGCGGTGAGGTCGTCGGAGTCGTCACACCCGCCGCGGCAGCCGCCACGGGACTCCCGGTGGGCACGCCCGTCGTGACCGGTGGTGCCGACACCCAGCTCGCGCTCCACGGCATCGCGGCCCGCGAAGGCGTGCCGACGATCGTCGCCGGCACGTTCTGGCAGACCACGGCCGTCACATCGGAACCGCTGATCGACCCCGAGCGGCGACTGCGCACGCTCTGCCACGTCGATCCGGGTACCTGGATGGTCGAGGGGATCGGCTTCCTCTCGGGACTCGCGATGCGCTGGTTCCGCGATGCGATGTGCCCGGACGCCGCCGAGCTCGGACGCGCAGCCGGAACGTCCGCTTTCACCGTCATGGAGGAATGGGCCGCGGCGGTTCCGGCAGGCGCCAACGGTGTCGTCGCGACCATGGCGAATGTGATGCAGGCGGACGCCTGGCATCACGCGGCCCCCGCGTTCGTGGGCTTCGACATCAACGACGCGGCCCGCTCGTCACGGGGAGCATTCGTCCGCGCGATCGAGGAATCAGCCGCGATCGTGGCCGGCGCGCACCTCGAGATCCTCGCTTCCCTCACCGGCGGCCGAGCGGTCGCCGAAGGATCGGTCACCTTCACCGGCGGCTCGAGTGCGGGCGCTCTCTGGCCGCGGGTGATCGCCGGGGTGACCGGACTCGACACCCGCGTGACCCCTGCGCCGGAAGCCACCTCGTACGGCGCCGCCCGCCTGGCCGCGCGCGGTGTGGGCGCCGCCCTGCCGCCGATGGGCGATCCCGACCGCATCGAGCGTGTCGACCCCGGCGAGCACGAGCAGTACCGCGCGGTGACCGAGCGCTGGCACCGCGTGTACCGCGACATGCTCTCGATCTCAGGCCCCGACCTGCTCCCGCTCTTCACCCCACCGGGTGCCGCCCGCGGCCCCCACGACCTTTCCCCCACCCGACTCTCGCCCGTCGGCCACGCCGGCTGACGACCACCAGAAGGAGACACCATGGCAGACCTCGAAGGCAACGCCGCAGCGAAGAAGTTCCACTCCGAGACACCGGCCGTGCGCTTCTCGCAGAACATCCGCGGGGCCGC
>NZ_JBLVOH010000148.1:3134-7986 GCF_053543675.1 Microbacterium umsixpiens | reverse complement strand
CCTGCACGGCGGCGGAGCCGACAGCGCCGAGCTCTCCTGGGGCGAAGTCGGACCGGCCCTCACGCAGGCGGGGCACCGCGTCATAGCGCCGGACCATCCCGGCTTCGGACACAGCCCCCGGGCCGACTGGCCGCTCACGCAGGAGCTTCTCGTCCGACACGTCGGCGAGCTCGTCGACACACTCGCACTCAGCGACTACGCGATCGCCGGGCTCTCCCTCGGCGGAGGGATGACGGTCGGGCACCTGCTCGATCAGCCCGGCCGCGCTCGCACCGCCGTGCTCCTGGGCTGCTACGGTCTGATGCCCCGCCTCGCCGACGGTGTCCGCGGTCGCATCACCCATCTGATGTCTTTCCTCCTACTGCGCTCCGGGCTGCTGGGCGCGATGACCCGTTCGTACGCACGGAACCGCCCCGCAATGGAGCGCGGACTCCGCGACCTCGTGCGCAACCCGCAGGCGCGCAGTCCCGAGCTCGTCGATGCGGTCCTCGCCGAAGCCGCCGGCGGCTCGAGCCTGGAGACGTTCGGCCAGTGGCAGCGCGATCAGGTGCTCTGGAATCGACTGCGAACGGTCTACACAGATCAGCTCGCGAGCATCCGCACGCCCACGCTGCTGGTGCACGGCGATCGCGACACCGGAGTCCCCCTCGCTCGCATCGAGACGGCAGCCGCGCTGCTGCCATCGGCGACCTTGGAGGTCGCGCACGGCGCCGGCCACTGGGTGCAGCGCGACCGCCCCGACATCGTCATCCCGGCGATGCTCGAACAGCTGAGGAGTGCCGATGCCCCGACCACGCGTTCCTGACCGACGCGCGCGCATCCTCGATGCGGCCCGAACACTCGTGCTCGCGCACGGCTTCGATGCCATGAGCGTCGCCGCCATCGCCGAGCGCGCCGGCATCGCCAAGGGTGCCGTGTATCTGGAGTTCGCCGGCAAGCGTGACATCCTCGACGCCCTGCTGCTGCAGGGCAACGTGCGCATGGCCGACCGGGTCCGAAGCGAGCTGGGTGACCATCCTCGTCTCAGCGACGCCTGTCGGGCGACGGCTCGGGCGCTGCTCGACGACCCGCTGATGACCGCTGCGTTCCTCGACGATCGGGGCATCCTCGGCTCCCACGTTATGGAGGAGACCGATGGTCGCTACCGCGAGCGTCATCAGCGGGTCGTGCAGTGGTTCCGTGAGCTGCAGGAGCGCGGGCTGATCGTCACGGATGTCGATCCACGCACACTTGCTCTGGCGCTGTCGAGCACGACGATCGGACTGCTGTCGGCGGCACGACTGCTCGGTCCGCTCGACCCCGCCCTGCTGGAGGGCACGATCGACACCATCGGGCGGATGGCCGCGGCCTTCGAGACGGAGACATGATGCACCTGGAGACCTTCGGGCGTGCGGGCGAACCACCGCTGCTGCTCCTGCACGGCGGGGGCGTCGCCGGATGGATGTGGGAGCCGATGCGCGCCCACCTACCTCCGCAGGCGAGGGTGCTGCTGCCGGACCTTCCGGGTCACGGGCGCAGCGCGGCGGAGGACTACGCCTCCCACCACGACACCGTCGAACTGCTCGCGCAGATCCTCGAGGGCGAGGGCCACCCGGCCACGGTCGCGGGCTTCTCGCTCGGGGCACAGCTCGCCGTGTTGCTCGCGGCTCTGCGACCCGACCTCGTCGAACGGGTCGTCGTGATCAGCGCACAGGCCGTGCCCCTGCGCATGACCGGACCGACTCTGGCACTGCTCGGCGCGACCGCAGGGCTCGCGAAGAACGAGAAGTTCGCGCGCCTGCAGGCCCGGGAGCTCTTCGTACCGGAGTCGCACATGGCCGACTACCTGCAGACATCGTCGGCCCTTTCCCGGGAGACGCTGCTCACCTCGGTCGAGGAGAACCTGCGATTCGTGCCTCCTGCGGACTGGGCGACATTCCCCGGGTCGGCACTGATCCTGGTCGGCGCCGCGGAGAAGAAGCTCATGAGGCGCTCGGCCGCGGCGCTGCACGCAGCACTCCCCCACAGCACGATCGAGGTCGTCGACGGCTGCGGACATGGCATCCCGCTGCAGAGACCCGAATGGCTCGCGCGGCGCATCACGGAGGCGCGCGGAGGATGACCGTGCTCCTCCGAGCGGTTCAGCTCGGGCAGACACCCTTCTCCTGCAGCGACTCGTCGGTGACGATCGCGCCGTTCACGTCGATGTCGATCACCGCCGCACCGTCGACGATCTCCAGTCCGGTGAGGGTGAGCCCGGCCGGCAGCTGATCGGCGATGCACACCCGCTGCGGTTGTGTCAGGCCCTCGCCGAGCGAGCCCAGCGTCGAGCCGACCTGGTCGAGGTCGATGTCGAGTCCGCCGATGCTCGCAGCGACCGGCGTGAGCTCCAGGTCGCCCTCCACGGCACCGGGCGTGAGGGTCAGAGAGAGCGGCACAGCGGCCCCGAAAACGCTGATCGAGCCGCTCACCGTCGCGTTCGGCGCCGCGAACTCGACCGACTCGACGGGCAGCTCGGTGCCGGCGAGCAGGGAGGTGAACTCCGCCTGATCGATGCGGATCGTTCCCGCGGCTCCGCCGAGGTCGCCGCCGCGCAGCGGGACTCCGGTCGCGGTGACCTCGGCCGCGCCAGTGACGCCCTCCAGCGTCACCGAGTCCGTCGACAGGTGCAGGGTGTCGAGGGAACCGCCGATGAGCTGCGGGAGCAACAGTCCCTGCGTCTCCACGTCGAGCTGCTGATCGGCGGGGAGATCCAGCTGCTCGATGACGATCGCGCGCACGATCCCCGGGAGCACCGCGCGCGCGATGAACTCGGCGGCGACCACGAGCAGCGCCAACACGACCACCCCGATCAGCAGCACCCACGGCCAGCGGCGGCGTGTGCGCGGAGCGGCATCGGCCTGCTGATCGGCGCCGTCCCTCGGGATCACGAGCGTCGGATGCTCGGCAGAGACGTCCGGATACGGCAGGGTGTGGTTGTCGTCGCTCATGCCTGCCATCCTGCCGTACCCGACCGGACGGACGCGCGCATCACATGCGCTCGGGGGCGCTCACTCCGAGAAGATCGAGACCGTTGCGGAACACCTGACCGGCGGCGTCGTTCAGCCACAGACGCGTGCGGTGCACGGTCTCGACCGGGTCGTCACCCTGCGGGATCACACGGCAGTTGTCGTACCAGCGGTGGTAGAGCCCTGCGAGCTCCTCGAGGTAGCGGGCGACACGGTGCGGCTCACGGACCTCGGCGGCGAATGCGACGATGCGGGGGAACTCCTGCAGCGCTCCCAGCAGAGCGGCCTCGGATTCGTGCGTCAGCGTCTCCGGCGCGAACTCCGAGCGATCCACGCCCGAGTCGGCCGCATTCCGCGCGACGTTGTGCGTGCGGGCGTGGGCGTACTGCACGTAGAAGACCGGATTGTCGTTCGTGCGCTTCTGCAGCAGCTCGGGGTCCAGATCCAGCGGCGAGTCCGCGGGCGAGCGCTCCAGCGAGTACCGCAGCGCGTCGGTGCCCAGCCAGTCGAGCAGGTCGTCCATCTCGATGATGTTGCCCGCGCGCTTGCTGAGGCGGGCGCCGTTGATCGAGACCATCTGCCCGATCAGTACCTGGACGTTCTTCTCCGGGTCTTCACCCGCTGCTCCCGCGACCGCCTTCAGACGGTGCACGTAGCCGTGGTGGTCGGCGCCGAGAAGGTAGATCTTGTTCTGGAAGCCGCGGTCGCCCTTGTTCAGGTAGTACGCGGCGTCAGCGGCGAAGTAGGTGTACTCGCCGTTCGAGCGACGGATCACGCGGTCCTTGTCATCGCCGAAGTCGGTCGTGCGCACCCAGACGGCGCCATCCTCATCGAAGACGTGTCCCTGCTCGCGCAGGCGGTCGACGGCCTGATCGATCAGGCTCGTGCCCGATGCATCCTTCGCGTGCAGCGTGCGCTCGGAGAACCAGACATCGAACGGCACGTTGAATCGATCGAGCGAGCTCTTGATCTCGGCGAGCTGGAACTCGTAGGCGAGCTCGAGCGCGACCGACGACTGCTCGCTCTCGGGAAGCTGCAGCAGGTCGGGACGTGCCTCGATCACCCGGCCGGCGAGTGTTGCGATGTACGCACCGGGATAGCCCCCCTCGGGCGTCGGCTCTCCCTTGGCGGCCGCGAGGATGGAGACGGCGAAGCGGTCCATCTGCGCTCCCGCGTCGTTGATGTAGTACTCGCGCACCGCACGCGCGCCGCTTGCGAGCAGCAGACGAACGATCGAGTCGCCGAGCGCCGCCCAACGGGTGTGCGCGATGTGGAGAGGCCCGGTCGGGTTCGCGGAGACGAACTCGACGTTCACACTGACGCCCTCCTGCGACATGTTCGTACCGTAGGCCGTGCCGGCGTCGACGATGACCTTGGCCAGCGCACCCGCGGCGGCGGCATCGAGACGGATGTTGATGAACCCGGGGCCGGCGACCTCCGCGCTCGCGATGCCGTCGACAGCGGCGAGACCGTCGGCGATCTGCTGCGCGAGCTCGCGCGGGTTCGTGCCGAAAGGCTTCGCGAGCCGCATGGCGATGTTCGATGCCCAGTCGCCGTGGTCGCGGTTGCGCGGACGCTCCAGCACGATGTCCTTCACGGAGACCCCGAGCGGCTCGCCGGGACGTCGTTCCTCGGCGATAGGAGCGAGGACGGCGAGGACAGCGGCGGCGAGGGATTCGGGGTTCATAGCCCCCTCAGTTTACGGGTCGGCGACCGGCCGTCCGACGGCGCGGGGCGCGCGGAATTCGCAATCGGCGCGCAGTGATCTACTCTCATCCCATGAAGGCCCCCGCCACCCGTCGTCGACTACGCACCGCAGGGGTCGCCATCGCCCTCCTCCTCGCCGTCGCGGCAGGCGTCGTCGG
>NZ_JBLVOH010000148.1:0-3085 GCF_053543675.1 Microbacterium umsixpiens | reverse complement strand
CCCTCCGCCGCCCCCGTGGGAGCCCCGGCCGCGGCCGCCGGCACGGCCTCCGAAGCCATCGCGCCGGCTCCCCTCACATTGCCGGACCACCCGACCGTTCTGGTGTTCGGAGACAGCTGGACCTACGGCTCGGCGGCGACCGTCCCGACGCTCGGCTACGCGTACCTCTTGGCCGATCTGATCGGCGGCGAGACGATCGTGAACGGCGTCCGGGGCAGCGGTTACCTCAAGCCCGGCCTCGACGGCCCGACCTTCGGAGAGCGCATCGCGGCACTCGACCCCTGGCTCGCACCCGACCTCGTGATCATCCAGGGCTCGATCAACGACCGGGCACAGGGCGTCGAGGGTTACCGTGAGGCCGTGACCTCGGCGTGGGACGCCCTGGCCGCCACGTATCCGGACGCGGTCATCGTCGTGCTGGGACCGGCACCGCACGAGCTGCCGGTCGGGGCTGCGACCGCGCGCATCGACACGGATCTCGGCGAACTCGCCGGGGCCCGCGGCTGGTGGTACATCTCCCCCATCGCCCGGAACTGGATCACCGAGCAGAACTACCTCGATGTGATCGACGTCGAGGTGGGGCGCAAGCATCCGTCCACCGACGGCCACCGGTATCTGGCCGAGAAGCTCGCCGCTGCACTCGAAGAGCCGCGCGCCGCGCCGGTCACCGAAGCGGGTGGGTCGGAGACGACCCCCGACGAGTGATATTGTCGATCGGTACGCCTCCGTAGCTCAGTGGATAGAGCGCCGGTTTCCGGTACCGTAGGTCGCAGGTTCGACTCCTGTCGGGGGCACACAGACCAACTGCACAACGACGAAACCCCGCCTGATCCAGGCGGGGTTTCGTCGTCGTGCACGTGGCGACGCCGACGGCTGCCGCACTCCCTCACGCGGATCAGCCGGACGGGTTCTCCAGGGGGAAACCGTTCTCGTCCGTCGTGTCCGTCCCCGCCCCGGTGGAGTGCTTCTCCCCCACGACAGCCACATCATCTTCCGGCGCACCGCCGTCTGTGATCGTTCCCGTCGGCTCGCTGTCTTCGACGACGTGCTTCGCGCCGCGCTCCGCGGCGAGCGCCTCACCCTCCTCGATCGCCTCGTCGCGGCTGCTGTAGCTGCGCGAGAGTTCCGGAGCGCTCTCGACCTCATTCACCCACTGACCGTTCTTCGACCTCGTGACTATCCGCAGCGCGTTCATCAGATGTCTCCGGTCCCGAGGTCGCCCTCGCCGTCCTCACCGATTTCGGCAAGGAGGGGGTCGTCCCCCTGGCTCTCCGGCTGCATCGCGGATCGGGGAAGGTCCTCCGCGGGCACCTCGTCGTCTGGAGCGGCGAGCTCATCCGGGTCGGCGCCCGTGGCGGTCGCCGGGTCGAGCACATCGTCGGTCGCCCCTCCATCGAGCGCCGTCGTCTGCTCCCACTCGGCCTGAGCCGGGTCACGGCCGTCCCCGACGGCTGTGGCATCCGCATCGCGCAGCGGCTGCACGGCATCCGCTCCGACTTCCGAAACGCCATCCGGTGTCGATTCCATCTCTCCTCCTTCGTCTCGGCGTCTTCGTCGCCGAATCGGCGACCACGATCAGTCTCGCCCGACCGGACGATGAGGAGCAGGGGGTTGAGCGCACCGGACGAAGCGGCTATCTTCCGAACCGCCCGCGCGTCACCCACATCGTCACATCAGGGAGGAGTCGTAGCCGTCCGGCGACTCCGGCTCGTCGCCCGGCTCGAAAGCCGGTCCGGCCTTCGGCGTCAGCGCGTGCGCGCGGGCGATCAGTCGTCTCGCTGCGCCGTCGTCGTCATCGATCTCCGGTGCGAGGCCGGCGTCGACCACGGCGATGGGAAGCATCGTTCCGAGCGCCAGACGGACGTGCGAACGCTCGCCGCCCGACCCGACGATGGGGATGTCGACGACGTCGGTACGTCGCTCCTCCGTCAACGCCAGCCAGTACTGCACCACCGCATCGGCCGTCGCGTCGCCGGTCAGATAGCTTCCGACCTGGGTGATGAGTGTCTTCATGGTCACTCCCTCGACTCGTCCGGATGCTTCGCCGCCGGGTCCGTGGCTGCGCTTTCACACTAGGTGGAGCCACACCCGCACATGACCCCCTTGCGGATTCGGCCTCGCGGTGATTCAGTACGGACCCTCGACCGACGGTGACCCGGCTGGAGGTACACATCGCCGCCCTACGGTCGACGGCATCGCCCCCACCGGGTGACCGATGACTGTGAGATGACACCGCGGGTGCGACCCTGGAGGCGATTGCCGCCCACTCATCGAGACGCGAGGACCCGACATGACCGATCACAGCTCTCTCCCCTCTTGGCGCGACACCCGCACGCGCAGAGACATCGAGGCCTTCGTCGCCTCCGTCACGGAGGGCCCGGATGCGGTGCCGGTCGAGGAGCGCATCGCCGTGTTCGACAACGACGGCACACTGTGGTCCGAGAAGCCGATGCCCACGCAACTGCACTACGTGGTCGAGCAATGGCGCTCGGCTGCCGAACGTGCGCCGGAGCTCGCGGAGCGGCAACCGTACCTCGCCGCGGTGAGCGGCGACTTCGGCTGGCTGAGCACGGCTATCGACAAGCACTACAGCGGTGACGACTCCGATCTGAAGACCATCATCCAGGCGCTCGTCGGCCTCACCGATGGAATGAGCGTGGAGGACTACGCGCTCTCTGTCGGGGAGTTCTATCGCACGGCGCAGCATCCGGCCCTGAAGCGGCCGTACGCCGACGCCGTCTACCAGCCGATGGTCGAGTTGCTTCGGTACCTCGAGCGCCACGGCTTCACCTGCTACATCGTGTCGGGCGGCGAGCGCGACTTCATGCGACCGATGACGCAGGCCAACTACGGCATCCCGCCGGAGCGCGTCGTGGGCTCGGCCTTCGGTCTCACCTGGGACGACGCCGACGCGACCGTGAAGTACTCGTCATCCCTCGCATTCTTCGACGACGGACCCGAGAAGCCGGTGCGCATCTGGAGCCGCATCGGCCGACGGCCGCTGTTCGCCGGCGGCAACTCGAACGGCGACACGGCCATGCTCGACTTCGCCCGCAAGGGACCCCGCCCCGGATTCGCGATCCTG
>NZ_JBLVOH010000147.1:24199-25914 GCF_053543675.1 Microbacterium umsixpiens | reverse complement strand
CACGGCCGCCTCGTCACGCTCGCGCATCGAAATGCGAATCCGGTGCGCCCGGTCATCGCGCGCCCGCGCCCCGAGCCCGCTCCCGTCGCCGAGTCGACCGTTTCCCCCAGCAGCACCGAGCCCGAGGTCACCGTCGATGCGTCAGGGCTGCCCCCGGTGACCGGCCTCGACATCGAGACGACCGGGCGACAGGCGACTGACGAGATCGCCCGACTCGATCTCGCGGAGCAGGTGCCTCTCACGGCGCATGCCTCCGGCGGTGGCGTCGGGACCGACCAGGACGCCTCCGACGAGGACTATGTGCCCGCCTACTCCCGTCGGTCCCGCGGACAGGCGCCCGAGATCGTCTCGGACACCGGAAGCATCGAGTCGCTGCTCGAGACCGCAGCGACCTACGAGACCGGCGATGTCCTGGCCGAAGCGGAGCCCCGCATCGTCGAGGGCTTCGCCGACGCCGACGCTGATCTCGACGCGACGAATCCTCGCGAGGCGGCTCCCGCCGCGCAGCCGTTCTGGATCCTCGCCGCCTCCGAACGGGATGTGCATGACGAGCGAGGAGAACCGCTGTTCCGCATCGGGCCGAGTGCCTGGGCCCTCGTGATCGAGGACCGTGGAGGTGCGTACGTCGTCCGACATGACGACGGACGGATCGGCTACCTCCACGACATCTCCGACATCTCGAAGGGCTGAAATGCGCACGATCGATCTGCGGGGGCGCGAGCTCTCGCCCGCTGACATGCTCGCGGCCGTGCCGCGCGCCACGCAGGCTCGGGCGGAGGCGCTCGACACCGCCGCCCGGATCGTCGAGGACGTGCGCGTTCGCGGTGAGGCCGCTCTCCGTGAGCAGGCGGAGCAGTTCGACCGGGTGACGGGCCACGAGGTGCGGGTTCCCGCCGCGCACATCGCCGACGCCCTCGCATCCATCGAGCCCCCCGTCCGCGCTGCGCTCGAAGAGGCGATCGTGCGCGTGCGCCGTGGGTCCGAGGCCCAGGTGCCGGCGCCTCAGACCACCGAGATCGGCCCTGGGGCGCGCATTCTGCAGCGGTGGCAGCCCGTGCACCGCGTGGGCGTCTACATTCCCGGCGGCAAGGCGGTCTACCCGTCGAGCGTGATCATGAACGTGGTTCCCGCGCAGGTGGCGGGCGTCGAGCAGATCGCTCTGGCGTCTCCACCGCAGGCCGATCAGGGCGGTCGGATCCATCCGACGATCCTTGCGGCCGCCGCCCTGTTGGGCGTCACCGAGGTCTACGCCATGGGGGGAGCCGGCGCGATCGGCGCCTTCGCGCATGGCGTTCCGTCGCTCGGCCTCGACCCCGTCGACGTGGTCTCCGGCCCGGGGAACAACTATGTCGCGTCTGCGAAGCGGGCCGTCGCCGGCGTCGTCGGGACGGATTCCGAGGCCGGTGCGACCGAGATCCTCGTCGTGGCCGATGCCGATGCCGATGCGAGACTCATCGCTGCGGATCTGGTCAGCCAGGCGGAGCACGATGAACAGGCTTCCGCCGTCCTGGTGACGGATGCTGCCGGGCTCGCGGATCAGGTCGCCGTCGAGGTCGAGCGGATGGCGGCGGTCACACGCCACAGCGAGCGTGTCGGGGCGGCTCTGAGCGGTCCGCAATCCGCGATCGTCCTCGTCGACGACCGTGCCATGGCGACGGCTTTCAGCAACGCCTACGCTCCGGAGCACCTCGAGCTGCACCTCGCCGACGCCGCCG
>NZ_JBLVOH010000147.1:19922-24179 GCF_053543675.1 Microbacterium umsixpiens | reverse complement strand
GGGGGCGGCGTTCACCAGCGCCGGTGCCGTCTTCGTCGGCGACCAGACTCCCGTCAGCCTCGGTGACTACATGGCGGGAAGCAACCACGTGCTTCCGACCGGCGGTCAGGCGCGGTATGCGCCCGGTCTCGGGTCCTACACGTTCCTGCGCCCGCAGCAGGTCATCTCGTATGATCGCGCGGCGCTGTCAGTCGTTCGCGCCGGTGTCGTGGCCCTCGCCGAAACCGAGGTGCTCCCTGCACACGGCGAGGCGATCGAGGCGCGTTTCACGGCGTAGGATCGGTCAGATGCACTGCCCCTTCTGTCGTCATCCCGACTCCCGTGTCATCGACTCGCGCACCAGCGACGACGGGTTGTCGATCAGACGCCGCCGCCAGTGCCCGGAATGCGGGGGCCGGTTCACCACCACCGAGACGGCGAGCCTCAACGTCATCAAGCGCTCCGGCGTCATGGAGCCGTTCAGCCGCGAGAAGGTCATCTCCGGCGTGCGCAAAGCCTGCCAGGGGCGGCCGGTGACCGAGGCCGACCTCGCGATCCTCGCGCAGCGTGTGGAGGAGGCCGTTCGCCAGACCGGTGTCTCGCAGCTCGACGCGAACGAGATCGGTCTCGCCATCCTGGGCCCGTTGCGTGAGCTCGACGAGGTCGCGTTCCTCCGCTTCGCCAGCGTCTACCAGGCGTTCGACTCGCTCGAGGACTTCGAGGCAGCGATCACCGATCTGCGGGCCGACCACACGAAGCAGGAGTCCGCGGAGCGGTAATCTGGCAGGGATGTATCCGCTGCTCTTCCGCGCTGTCCTCTCGCGCTTCGACCCCGAGTTCGCCCACCACGCCGGCATGGCGGTGATCCGTGTTCTCGGCGTGCGCCCCCTCTCCTGGGTGACGCGTGCCATGACGCGCCCGGACCCATCGCTGCGTGTCGAGGCTCTCGGTCTCACCTTCCCCTCGCCGTTCGGCATCGCGGCCGGGTTCGATAAAAACGCGGTCGGGGTGCGGGGCCTGGCAGCTCTCGGCTTCGGGCACGTGGAGGTCGGCACGCTCACCGCGATCCCGCAGGAGGGCAACCCCAAGCCGCGTCTGTTCCGTCTCATCGCCGATCGCGCCGTCATCAACCGGATGGGCTTCAACAACGCGGGCGCGGACGCGGCAGCGCGCCGTCTGGCCCGTCTGCGCCGTGGAGCGCCCGACACGGTGGTCGGCGTCAACATCGGCAAGAGTCGGGTGGTGGACGTGGAGAACGCGACGGCCGACTACGTGGCTTCCGCGACTCGTCTCGCCCCGCTCGCCGACTACCTCGCCGTGAACGTGTCGTCTCCGAACACGCCGGGGCTGCGCGGGCTGCAGGCGGTGGAGACCCTCGCCCCGCTCTTGCGGGCGGTCAAGCAGGCCTCCGGTGCCACGCCGCTGCTCGTGAAGATCGCCCCGGACCTTCCGGACGAGGAGATCGCAGCGATCGCGCAGCTGGCAGTGGCCGAAGGACTCGCCGGCATCATCGCGAACAACACGACCATCAGCCGAGACGGCCTGCTCTCGGATGCGGCGAAGGTCGAGGCCGCCGGCGCCGGTGGTCTGTCGGGGGCGCCGTTGAAGCAGCGCTCGCTCGAGGTGCTGCGCGTCGTGCGAGGCGCGGTTCCCGCCGACTTCTGCGTGATCGCGGTCGGCGGTGTCGAGACCGCTGCAGACGTGCAGGAGCGTCTGGAAGCCGGCGCCACTCTCGTGCAGGGTTACACGGCGTTCCTGTACCGCGGTCCGTTCTGGGGCCGCGAGATCAACAGGGGACTGATCAGTCGGGGTACTGCCCGCGCTTGACCTGCGGCTTCGGCAAGCGCATGAATCGCATCTGCAGGGCCCGCATCGCCGCGTACCAGCCGAGACCGCGCTCGAGACGCTCCTTGCCGAACTTCGCCGCAGCCTTGCGCTTGACCCGCATGGCCAGCAGGACCATGCCGCCGATCGCGATCACCAGGTACCCCATCATCACCAGGTACGCGTAGAACGAGATCATCATGTTCGTGGGCAGCAGCGAGGCGAGGATGACCAGCACCATGACGCCCATCACGAACTCGGCCGGGTGCCAGCCCGCATCGACGTAGTCGCGCACCCAGCGGCGCTGAGGCCCCTTGTCGCGGACGGGGAGGTACTTCTCCTCGCCGGCGGCCATGCCGGCCTGTGCCTTGGCTCGGCGCTCGTTGAGCTCGGCCTTGGCGGCGGCTTTGGCCTCTTTGGTGTTGGCGACCAGGGGGCGGCGGCGGGCAGCCTCCTGCTCCGCACGGGTCGGCGTCGCGCGCCCCTTTCCGACGGCGGGCGTCTCGGGGGCGTCGTCGTTCGTCGAAGGGGAGACAGGGGTAGTGGCCACGGAGTTCCTCGGTTCGCTGCGGGGGATCACCTTAAGATTACTCGCATGACCTCTCTTGTTCCTCCCCGTGAGCCCGATGCCGCCGTCCTCGAGGCTGTGGCGACCGGTATCCCCTCCGCGTTGTCGGACCTCGGCCACCTCGTGCGCATCCCGGGAATGGCCTGGCCCGCGTTCGATCAGACCCAGCTGGAGCGCAGCGCGGAAGCCGTGGCTGCGCTGGCCTCGGACACCGGTGTCTTCGACGAGGTGCGTGTGCTCCGTGCCGCGATCCCGGGCACCGATGAGCAGGGACAGCCGGCAGTCCTCGCCACGCGCGCGGCCCGCAACGGCAAGCCGACGATCCTGCTCTACGCGCACCACGACGTGCAGCCTCCCGGCGATGACGCCCTCTGGGAGACCCCGCCGTTCGAGCCGACGGTGCGTGACGGGCGTCTGTACGGACGCGGCGCCGCAGACGACAAGGCGGGGATCATGGCGCACATCGCGTCGATCCGAGCCGTACACGAGGTGCTGGGGGACGACCTCGACCTCGGTATCGCGATGTTCATCGAGGGGGAGGAGGAGTACGGGTCTCGTTCCTTCGCTCAGTTCCTCTCCGACAACAAGGAGGCGCTCCGCGCGGACGCCATCGTCGTCGCCGACTCCGGTAACTGGGATTCGGTCACCCCGGGCCTCACCGTCTCGCTTCGCGGGAACGCGCGCTTCACGATGCGCGTGCGCACCCTCGATCACGCGTCCCACTCGGGGATGTTCGGGGGCGCGGTGCCCGACGCGATGATGTCGACCGTGAAGCTGCTCTCCACGCTGTGGAACTCCGACGGCTCGGTGGCGGTGGCGGGGATGACTGAGCGCGATGCGCCCACTCCCGATTACACCGAGGCGACACTCCGTGACGAGGCAGGGCTCCTGCCCGGCACCACTCCGATCGGTGACGGCACGATCCTCAGCCGGATCTGGAACAAGCCCGCGGTGACGGTGATCGGCATCGACGCGACGAGCGTGGCGGCGGCATCCAACACCCTGCTTCCCGAGGTCACGGTCGTGATCAGCGCTCGTGTCGCGCCCGGGCAGACGGGGCAGGCCGCGTATGACGCCCTCGAGAGCCACCTGCGGGCTCACGCTCCGTTCGGCGCGGAGCTCACCTTCTCGGATGTCGACCTGGGGGATGGCTTCCTCGTCGACACCAGCGGCTGGGCGGTGCAGCTCACGCGCGACGCGATGCACGACGGCTACGGGGTTCCGCCGGTGGACCTGGGCGTCGGCGGTTCGATCCCGTTCATCGCCGACCTGGTGCGGGAGTTCCCGGCCGCGCAGATCCTCGTCACCGGTGTCGAGGACCCGCATTCGCGGGCGCACAGCCCCAACGAGTCGCTGCACCTCGACACCTTCCGCCATGCGGTCGCGACCGAGGCGCTGCTGCTCACCCGCATGAATGCTGCAGAACTCTGAGCCTCACAGGATCTGCGGCGGTAGAATCGTCCGAGAAGCCGTGCACCTGCGGCCCGTCACAAGGAGCGACATGAGCGACACCACACTCTCCCCAGAGACCACCCGCGCACACGGCGTCACCCTGACCGACGCTGCCGCCGTCAAGGTGAAGAACCTCCTCGAGCAGGAAGGCCGCGACGATCTCCGTCTTCGCGTCGCCGTGCAGCCCGGCGGATGCTCGGGCCTGATCTACCAGCTGTACTTCGACGAGCGCTACCTCGAAGGCGACGAGACCGTCGACTTCGACGGCGTCGAGGTGATCATCGACAACATGAGCGTCCCGTACCTCGACGGTGCGGCGATCGACTTCAAAGACACGATCTCGGAGCAGGGGTTCACGATCGACAACCCCAACGCAGCGGGCAGCTGCGCCTGCGGTGACAGCTTCCACTGATCGTCCGTCTGCCGAACGGGCG
>NZ_JBLVOH010000147.1:16661-19863 GCF_053543675.1 Microbacterium umsixpiens | reverse complement strand
CCGTTCCGCTTTCGGAACCTGCGTGGTTGGCATGAATCAGGTGTGAGGTTGCCCTAGACTTGGGTGTGCTCTGTTCGCGATCTGAAAGGTGCATCGTGCCCTCGAAACGCAGCCTTCGTTGGGCCGCACTCCCTGTGGGAGTCGTGGCAGCCTTGGCCCTGGCGGGATGTTCTCCCACCGAGCTGAACGGCTTTCTTCCGGGCTTCGTGGAAGGTGGCCCCGCAGCCACCAATCAGACCGAGCGCGTCTCCTCGCTCTGGGTGAACTCCTGGATCGTGCTTCTCGCCGTCGGCATCATCACGTGGGGCCTGATGGCCTGGGCCGCGATCGCGTACCGTCGCCGCAAGGGCCAGACCGGCCTCCCGGTGCAGATGCGCTACAACATGCCGATCGAGATCTTCTACACGATCGTGCCGCTCATCCTCGTGCTGGGAATGTTCTTCTTCACCGCTCGTGATCAGACCGAGATCGAGGCCAAGTGGGACGAGCCCGACGTCGAGATCACCGCGATCGCCAAGCAGTGGGCGTGGGACTTCCAGTACGACGGTGAAGAAGAGGACAACTCCGACGCCGTGTGGACGATGGGCATCCAGGCCCAGCCCGACGCCGAAGGCAACATCGATCAGTCGCAGCTGCCGACCCTGGTTCTGCCGGTCGACAAGAAGGTCACGATCGACCTGCAGTCGCGCGACGTCATCCACTCTTTCTGGATCATCGACTTCCTCTACAAGAAGGACATGTTCATCGGGAAGGACAACTCCTGGTCGTTCATCCCCACCCGTGAGGGCGAGTACGCCGGCAAGTGCGCCGAGCTCTGCGGTGAGTATCACTCGATGATGCTCTTCAACGTCAAGGTCGTCTCTCAGGACGACTACGACGCGTACCTCGAGTCGCTCGAGGAGAAGGGCAACACGGGCGACATCACCGACGCGTACGACCGTCTCTCGAACTTCCCGGGGACGACCCCGAAGACCGACACCGAGGAAGGAGGGGAGTAAGTCATGTCGACCACAGAAGCTCCCCGTACCGACGAGACTCCCCAGTCGCGTCCGACCACTCTGCCCGCCCGCCAGGCCGCTCTCATGAGCTCCTCGCGCGTGGAGCAGAAGGGCAACATCGTCGTCAAGTGGATCACCTCCACCGACCACAAGACCATCGGGTACATGTACCTGATCGCGTCCGTGCTGTTCTTCCTCCTCGGTGGCGTGATGGCCCTCGTCATCCGCGCCGAGCTGTTCGCGCCGGGCATGCAGATCGTCCCGACGAAGGAGCAGTACAACCAGCTGTTCACGATGCACGGCACGATCATGCTGCTGATGTTCGCGACGCCGCTCTTCGCGGGCTTCGCCAACGCGATCCTGCCGTTGCAGATCGGCGCCCCCGACGTGGCCTTCCCGCGTCTGAACGCGTTCGCCTTCTGGCTCTTCCTCTTCGGCTCGACCATCGCGGTCGCCGGCTTCCTCACCCCGCAGGGCGCGGCCTCCTTCGGATGGTTCGCCTATCAACCGCTGGCCGGTGCGTCGTTCTCGCCGGGCGCGGGTGGAAACCTCTGGATGGTCGGACTGGGCATCTCCGGTTTCGGAACCATCCTCGGTGCCGTCAACTTCATCACCACGATCATCACGATGCGCGCTCCCGGCATGACGATGTGGCGCATGCCGATCTTCTCCTGGAACACGCTCATCACGAGCCTGCTCATCCTGATGGCGTTCCCCGTGCTCGCGGCAGCGATCTTCGCCGCTGCAGCGGACCGCATCCTCGGCGCTCACATCTACGACCCCGCCAACGGCGGTGTCCTGCTGTGGCAGCACCTGTTCTGGTTCTTCGGCCACCCCGAGGTCTACATCATCGCTCTACCGTTCTTCGGCATCGTGTCGGAGATCTTCCCGGTCTTCAGCCGTAAGCCGATCTTCGGATACAAGACGCTGGTCTACGCGACGATCGCGATCGCCGCTCTCTCCGTCGCCGTGTGGGCGCACCACATGTACGTGACCGGATCGGTGCTGCTGCCCTTCTTCGCCCTCATGACGATGCTCATCGCCGTGCCGACGGGTGTGAAGATCTTCAACTGGATCGGCACGCTCTGGCGAGGATCGGTGACCTTCGAGACTCCGATGGTCTTCGCACTCGGATTCCTCGTGTCGTTCGTCTTCGGCGGTCTGACCGGTGTCATCCTCGCCGCCCCGCCGCTGGACTTCGCGCTCTCCGACTCGTACTTCGTCGTCGCTCACTTCCACTACGTTGTGTTCGGCACCGTCGTGTTCGCCATGTTCGCCGGCTTCTACTTCTGGTGGCCGAAGTGGACCGGTCGCATGCTCAACGAGCGTCTCGGCTACGTGCACTTCTGGATGCTGTTCATCGGCTTCCACATGACGTTCCTCATCCAGCACTGGCTGGGTGTCGACGGCATGGTGCGCCGCTACGCGGACTACTCCGCGGCCGACGGCTGGACCTGGCAGAACCAGGTCTCCACGATCGGTGCGATCATCCTCGGCGCCTCGATGCTGCCGTTCTTCCTGAACGTGTGGATCACGGCCCGCAAGGCTCCGAAGGTCACGGTAAACGACCCGTGGGGCTACGGTGCTTCGCTCGAGTGGGCGACGTCGTGCCCGCCGCCGCGGCACAACTTCACGTCGATCCCGCGTATCCGCAGCGAGCGTCCCGCGTTCGACCTGAATCACCCGGAGGCTGCCGAGTTCGCGACCACGGCGCCCGGCGAGCGAGAGGCCCACTAAGTCATGCGCGACAACGTCATTCTCTGGTGGGTGCTGACAGCGTTCTTCGCCCTCGTCGGTGTCGTCTACACCGGCTGGCACATCCTGGTCACTCCGTCCGACAACTTCGCGATGCGGATCGAGTGGGTCGGCACTGTCGCCCTGTTCTTCGCAGCCTTCATGGCCGCGATGGTCGCGTTCTATCTCGATCGCACGCACAAGGCGCAGAACGGTGAGCTGCCGGAAGACATCCTGACGGCGGACATCGACGACGGTGACCCCGAGCTCGGCGAGTTCAGCCCGTGGTCCTGGTGGCCGATCGTGCTCGCGGCTTCGGCCGGTGTTTTCGTCGTCGGCCTTGCTGTCGGACACTTCCTGCTCCCGATCGGTCTCGCGATCTTCGTCGTCGCGATCGTCGGCTGGGTCTACGAGTACTACCGCGGCAACTTCGCCCGCTGAGACATCTGAATAGAAGAAGGCCCCCCGCC
>NZ_JBLVOH010000147.1:3134-16595 GCF_053543675.1 Microbacterium umsixpiens | reverse complement strand
GGGGGCCCTTCTTCGTGTACGCGCCAGTGGGTCGGTTCGTGTGCGGGCGGTGGGGATCTTCACGACCTCGTTCGGACCCGTGCGATGCCGGTCAGTGGGTCGACAGGAAGGCAGTGCACACCGTCGGCGTCGCCCAGAGAGCGAATGCCGTCAGCGTGTACGCATCAGAGGGTGGCAGTCATCTGCACGCGAGGGCCGTACCTGAAGAGCCCGAGGGCGGTCTCCGTGTCGATGAGGGAGCGGAGCAGAGCGGAGTCCGGCTCGGTCTCCGTGAAGCCGCAGGAGGCGTAGAACGGCGCGTTCCAGGGGACGTCACGGTAGGTGCGGAGGGTGATCGTACGATGTCCGCGGTCTCGGGTCTCAGAGAGCGCCGCCTGGACGAGCCGACGCCCGATCCCGCGCCGGCCGTACGTGGGCAGCACAGAGAGCTGCTCTAGATGAGCGTGCCCGTCGATCTCCAGGACGTGCACGAAGCCGACGGGGCCCGAAGAGGGGGCTGAGGCCTCGTGGGGCTCAGCGACGAGCACGAAGCCCGGCATCGAAGCGCGCTCCCGAGCAGTGGTCGGGGGCGGCCAGTCGACCGCGTCGAAACGGTCGACGAGCAAAGCATCCGCCGCGGCTTCGATCTGTTCGGTCTCCGCGTCATCCGCCGGATGCGCAGGACGTACTCGGATCTCCATGGTCACCCTCCTGCGACGGCGGCGATGGCCTCGATCTCGACGAGCTGGTCATCGTAACCGAGCACCGTGACACCCAGGAGGGTGCTGGGGACGTCGTGGTCGCCGAAGGCAGCGTGGACCACGTCCCAGGCCGTGACGAGGTCGGCCTGCGCGGAGGAAGCCACCAGCACTCGTGTGCTGATGACATCGGTGAGGTCCGCGCCAGCGACGTCGAGTGCTGCCTCGAGCGTCTGCACGCATCGGGCCGCCTGAGCCGCGTAGTCGCCCGGTGCGGCGGTCGTCCCGTCGTCGTTCAGAGGGCAGGCTCCCGCGAGGAAGATGAAACGCGAACCCGCCGGTGCAGTGGCGGCATAGGCGTAGGGGGCGTCGGCGAGGGCAGTGGCGCGGATCAGCTGGACGGCGGATGACATGGTTCGATCCTCTCATTCACGGATTAACGATGAAGGCCCCGTCCGTGTGGACGAGGCCTTCATCGTGGGGGAGCGGCGACTACTCGCCATCCTCCTTCTTCTTGCGAGGCTTCTTCACCGGCTCGGTCGCGATGACCGTGCTGGGGGTGTTCGGCGTCTCGTCGACGTGCGTCTCATCGACCGTGAGCGGGGCATCAGGGAAGCCGGCGCGCTCGTGAGCGCCCTGGATCTCTGCGGCCTCGGTCTCATCGTTCTGAGCCGTGACGTGGTGCTGGTGCGCATCGGCTGCTTCGACCTCGGCCTGCGTGAGCGGGGCCAGACGATCTTCGAAGAACCACCGGGAGATCGAGGAACGGAGGTTCTCCGTCCACGGGATGCGGCCCTTGGCGTTCGGGCGAACCACGAGAGGCTCGTAGGAGTCGACATCGATGAGCTTCCAGCGGTCGTACTGGTCGACCGGCTGGTGGACCTCGATGAACTCGCCACCGGGGAGGCGCACGATGCGGCCCGATTCGAAGCCGTGCAGCACGATCTCGCGGTCCTTCTTCTGCAGCGCGATGCAGATGCGCTTGGTGACGAAGTACCCGAGGATCGGGCCCAGGAAGAGCAGCGCCTGCAGCGTGTGGATGACGCCTTCCATCGTGAGCATGAAGTGCGTCGCGATGAGGTCGGACGATGCTGCAGCCCAGAGGACGGCGTAGAAGATGACGCCGGCGACGCCGATCGCGGTGCGCGTCGCCGCGTTGCGGGGACGCTGTGCGATGTGGTGCTCGCGCTTGTCGCCGGTGACCCACGCCTCGATGAACGGGTAGATCGCGACGACCACGATGAACAGGCCGAGCACGAGCACGGGCGCGATGATTCCGAAGGACCACGTGCGGTCGAGGAACACGATGTCCCAGTTCGACGGCGCCAGACGCAGAGCGCCGTCGGCGAAGCCGATGTACCAGTCCGGCTGCGTGCCGGCCGAGACAGGGGAGGGGTCGTACGGGCCGTAGTTCCAGATCGGGTTGATCTGGAAGAACGTCGCGATCATGACGATCACGCCGAACACGATGAACAGGTAGCCGCCCATCTTCGACATGTAGACCGGCATCATCGGGTAGCCCACGACATTGTCGTTCGTGCGGCCGGGGCCGGCGAACTGCGTGTGCTTGTTGATGATCATCAGCATCAGGTGCACGACGATGAGCGCGATGACGAGCATCGGCAGCAACAGGATGTGCAGCGTGTACAGACGTCCGACGATGTCGGTGCCGGGGAACTCGCCGCCGAAGAGGAGGAACGAGGTCCAGGTGCCGATGAGGGGGAGACCCTTGATCATGCCGTCGATGATGCGGAGGCCGTTGCCCGAGAGCAGGTCGTCGGGAAGCGAGTAGCCGGTGAAGCCCTCTGCCATCGCGAGGATGAACAGGACGAAGCCGATGACCCAGTTGAGCTCACGCGGCTTGCGGAACGCGCCGGTGAAGAACACGCGGAGCATGTGCACGCCGATGCCGGCGATGAACACGAGCGCCGCCCAGTGGTGGATCTGGCGGACCAGGAGCCCGCCGCGCAGGTCGAACGAGATGTGCAGCGACGACTCGAGCGCCGCCGACATCTCGATACCACGCATCGGCGCGTAGGCGCCGGTGTAGTGGGTCTCGACCATGGATGCCTGGAAGAAGAACGTCAGGAAGGTTCCGGAGAGGAACACGACGACGAAGCTCCACAGCGCGATCTCGCCGAGCATGAACGACCAGTGGTCGGGGAAGATCTTGCGTCCGAGCTCCTTGACGAAGCCGGAGAGGCTGGTGCGCTCGTCGATGTAGTTCGACGCGGCACCGACGAAGCGACCGCCGAGGGGCGCCTTGGTGTCCTTGTCCTCTTTGGACAGCGTTGCGGTGCTCAATGGCGCTCCCAGAAGCTCGGGCCGACGGGTTCCTTGAAGTCGCTGCGTGCGACCAGGTAGCCCTCGTCATCGACGGTGATGGGCAGCTGCGGCAGCGGGCGTGCCGCCGGGCCGAAGATGACCTTTGCGTGGTCCGTGACGTCGAACTGCGACTGGTGGCACGGGCACAGCAGGTGGTGCGTCTGCTGCTCGTACAGAGCCACAGGGCATCCGACGTGCGTGCAGACCTTGGAATAGGCGACGATGCCGTCGTAGGACCAGTCCTTGCGGTCCTCAGCCTCGATCAGCTGCTCGGGGCGCAGACGCATCATCAGCACGATGGCCTTGGCCTTCTCCTCGAGGTAGCCGTCGTGGTGGCTGAGCGTCGCGAGCTCTTCGGGGATCACGTGGAACGCCGACCCGAGGGTCACGTCCGCGGCGCGGATCGGCGTGCCGTCGGGGTCGCGGACGAGGCGCGCACCCTTCTCCCACATCGTGTGCTTGAGGAGAACGACCGGGTCGCCCGCGGTGGGGTCATCCGGCGTCGAGTGCGGTGCCAGGCCACGGAAGAGCGTGACGCCCGGGATGATCGAGGCGACGAGTGCGGCGAACAGTGAGTTGCGGATCACCGTGCGGCGTCCGAAACCGGACTCCTCGTTCGCGTCGGAGAAGGCCTGGATGGCCGCCTCGCGGGTCGCGTCCTTGCCACGGGTGGGGTGGCGATGCTCGATGAACTCCTTGTCGGACATGAGCGCCTTGGACCAGTGGATCGCACCGATGCCGAGGGCCAGCAGCGCGAGGGCGATGCCGAGACCGATGAAGAGGTTGTTCTGCCGGATGTCGATGAGCGCGCCGCTCTCGATCGGGAACAGCATGTAGGCGGCGACCGCCCAGATGCTCCCTGCCAGCGAGAGGTAGAACAGCGTGTAGACAGTGCGGACAGCGGCCTTCTCAGCGCGCGGGTCCTTGTCGGTCATCCGCTCGCGGTGCGGCGGAAGCCCGGGGTTCTGCACGGGATCGCTGACTGCGACACCCAGCCCCGGAGAGGGCTGGTAGGCCCTGTCAAGAGCCTGCGAGTCGTCGTCGTGTGCCATGGTGCTCCTCGTACGTTCCTCTTCGATGAATAAGCGTCAGTTGGACTTCGCCGTGATCCACACGGTGATGGCGACGAGCGCGCCGATTCCGAAGATCCAGACGAACAGGCCCTCGGAGACCGGTCCGAGCGAACCGAGCGAGAATCCGCCGATCTGCACGGACTGCTGCTGGAAGAGCAGCGCCGAGATGATGTCGCGCTTGTCCTCGTCGGACAGGTTCATGTCGCCGAAGACCGGCATGTTCTGCGGGCCGGTGACCATCGCCGCGTACATGTGCAGTGCGCTGGTCTCCTGGAGACCGGGTGCGTACTTGCCCTCGGTGAGCGCTCCACCCGCTGCGGCCACGTTGTGGCACATCGCGCAGTTGACGCGGAACAGCTCGGCGCCGTTCGCGACGTCACCTTCTCCGTCCAGGATGTGGTCGGCGGGGAACGTCGGGCCGGGAGCCTCGGACTGCACGAACGAGGAGATCGCGAGGATCTGGTCCTCGGTGAACTGCGGTGCCTTCTGCGGCGCCTGCGGTCCCTGCATCTGCAGGGGCATGCGACCGGTCGACAGCTGGAACTCGGTCGCCAGCTCGCCCACGCCGTACAGGCTGGGGCCGTTGGCGGTTCCCTGCAGGTCGAGACCGTGGCAGGTGGCGCAGTTCGCCTGGAACAGCTTCTCGCCGTCTTCGACGGTCAGCTGCGTCGACGCGGTCGGCGTGTCGGATGCGGCGAACGCAGCCGTCGCACCGGCGTACACGGCGCCGGTGATCATGAGGCCTGCTCCGATGAGCGCGGCCGCCGCCAACGGGCTGCGACGACCGCTGGAACGGCGCTTCTTCTCTCGTGCCATCTCGGGGATCAGCTCCGCTCTTATTTCAGGAAGTAGATAACGAGGAACAGCACGATCCAGACGACGTCGACGAAGTGCCAGTAGTAGGACACCACGATCGAGGAGGTCGCCTCCTTGTGCCGGAAGTTCTTGACGGCGTATGCGCGTCCGATGACGAGCAGGAACGCGACGAGGCCGCCCGTGACGTGAAGGGCGTGGAAGCCGGTCGTCAGGTAGAAGGCGGAGGCGTACGAGTCGGCGTTGATCGGCATGCCTTCAGCGACCAGCTGTGCGTACTCCCACACCTGGCCGGAGACGAAGATCGCTCCGAGGGCGAAGGTGAGGAAGAACCACTCGACCATTCCCCAGCCGAAGAGGCGACGGCGTCCGGCGCCGTTCTTCTGCCCCTTACCGATCTTGTAGGGCTGCAGGTCTTCTGCCGCGAACACGCCCATCTGGCACGTGAACGAGGAGAGGACGAGGATCGCAGTGTTCACTGCGGCGAACGGGACGTTCAGCAGCTCGGTCCGGTCTGCCCACAGCTCCGGGGAGGTGCTGCGGAGGGTGAAGTAGATCGCGAAGAGTCCCGCGAAGAACATCACCTCACTGCCGAGCCACACAATGGTGCCGACAGCTACCGGGTTGGGCCGCTTAATCGTTCTCGCCGCCGGGGCATACGTCGCTGAGGTCGTCACCCCTCCATTATGGCCGATCCTGGGGCGTGATTCTTGCACCCACGACCTTCGAATCGCCGGACCTGGACTTAGGGGACCCTAAGAAAACACTGCGAATACCCGGTGAATCCGCGGGAAACAGGGGGCGGGCACGGAGTTCGCATGCGTGCGGAAGCATCTGCATGTTTTCTCCACGCCGATAGGATCGCACACATGCCTGATTCGTTGACCTGGCCCGACGTGCTCACCTCGCTGTTGGAGCGGCGCGATCTCAGCGTCTGGGAGTCCACGTGGGCGATGCGTCAGATCATGCAGGGTGGCGTGAGCGAGGCGCAGCTCGCCGGTTTCCTCGTCGCTCTCCGTGCGAAGGGCGAGACGATCGACGAGATCGTCGGGTTCCGCGATGCGATCCTCGAGGCCGCCGTGCCGCTGCCGGTCTCTCCGGACGTGCTCGACATCGTCGGAACCGGAGGGGACCGCGTCGGTACGGTCAACGTGTCCACGACCGCGGCGATCATCATCGGTGCCACCGGCGTGCCCGTCGTGAAGCACGGCAACCGTGCGGCCAGCTCCGCCTCCGGATCCTCGGACGTGCTCGGAGCGCTCGGCCTGGAGCTTTCTCTGAACCCCGCCGACGTGGCATCCATTCTCGACCGCACCGGCATCACGTTCGCGTGGGCCGGGGCGTTCCACCCGGGCTTCAAGCACGCAGGCACCGTGCGTGCCGAGCTCGGGGTGCCGACGGTCTTCAACATGCTCGGCCCGCTGTGCAACCCGGCGCGTGCCGAAGCCAATGCCGTCGGTGTCGCGCAGATCGAACGGGTGCCGCTGATCACGGGCGTGTTCCGCACCCGCGGCGCGACCGCACTCGTCTTCCGCGGCGACGACGGGCTCGACGAGCTGACGACCACCGGACACAGTCGTATCTGGGAGGTCACCCGGGGAGACATCCACGAGCACGACCTCGACCCCCGCGACCTCGACATCCCGATCGCCGATCTCGCCGACCTGATCGGCGGCTCACCGCAGCACAACGCCGAGGTGCTCCGGCGCACGCTCGCGGGGGAGACCGGCGCGGTACGCGACATCGTGCTCCTCAACGCCGCTGCCGGAATCGTCGCCTTCGAGCTCTCGCAGGATGCCACGCAAGTGCAGCGGCCCATCCTCGAGCGGTTGCGCGCGGGGTACGACAAGGCCGCCGCGGCGGTCGACGACGGTCGTGCCCTGGCCAAGCTCGATCAGTGGATCGGCGTCAGCCGCGAGCTGGCGGCCCCCCAGGAGTGATCGTGGATCCCGTCGACGCGCTGCTCGAGATCGCCTCCCTCCTCGAACGCGAGCGTGCGTCACGGTATCGGGCGAAGGCGTTCCGCCAGGCCGCGGCGACTCTGCAGGATCTGCCGGACGACGTGCAGGCCGATCCGACGAGGCTTCGTGCGGCAAAGGGCATCGGAGAGTCCACATTCGCGGTCATCCGTCAGGCGCAGGCGGGTCGGATTCCCGACTATCTCGTCGAGTTGCGCGGCGACGTCGAGCCGGAGCGCGTCTCGGCGCTGCGTGCCAAGCTGCGCGGTGACCTGCACGCGCACACCGACTGGTCGGACGGCACGACACCCATCCCGGTGATGGCCGCGGCCGCGCGGGCGCTGGGACACGAGTATCAGGCGATCACGGATCACTCTCCACGACTCCGGGTGGCACGCGGGTTGTCTGCCGAGCGCCTTCGTGAGCAGATGCCGTTGGTGCGTGCCGAGTCCGGCGACGGATTCACTTTGCTCGCGGGGATCGAGGTGGACATCCTGGAGGACGGCACACTCGACCAGGAGGATGGGCTGCTCGCGGAACTCGACATCGTCGTGGCCTCCGTGCACTCCAAGCTGCGCATGGACGCACGGCCGATGACGGCGCGGATGATCGCCGCCGTCTCGCATCCTCGGGTGAATGTACTCGGGCATTGCACGGGCCGGCTCGTGCAGGGCGATCGGGGAACGCGTCCGCCGTCGGCGTTCGACGCCGCAGCCGTCTTCGCCGCCTGCGCGGAGAACGGCGTGGCGGTGGAGATCAACTCGCGGCCCGAGCGGCAGGACCCTCCGGACGAACTGATCGCCATCGCGCTCGACGCGGGGTGCCTGTTCTCCATCGATTCGGATGCGCACGCACCGGGGCAGCTGTCGCTGGTGGATCACGGCGCCGAGCGCGCGGAACGGGCGGGGATCCCCGCATCACGGATCGTGACGACCTGGGGCCTCTCCCGCTTGCTCGCCTGGGCCGAGTGAGTCGGGCCCGCACGCCGATCAGTCGGCCTGCAGGGCAGCCTTCGACACGGCTGCGACCGCCCGCGTCATGGAACCGCCGAGGTTCCACTTCCCGGCGAGAGCGGTGGCGGCGTCGACCTCGGCGGGGTCGAGGACGCGGAGCGGGATGCCGGGGGCGCTGATCGGCAGCGAGGTCGCCACGGCGACCACGGTGGGTGCGACCTCGAGGTAGTCCGAAGCCGCCAGGACCTTCGCGCGGACTCCCGCGCTCATTCCCTCGCCGGCCTCCGCCGCGGTGCGGATCCCCGTGAGGTCGCTGTGGGTCTGGAGGAGGGTAGCCGCCGTCTTCTCTCCCACGCCGGCGACGCCAGGGAGCCCGTCGGAGGCATCACCGCGCATGGTCGCGAAGTCCGCGTACTGAGACGGGAGGACCCCGTACTTGGCGACGACGGTCGCATCGGTCACGATCTCGAGGTTGCTCATGCCGCGCGCGGTGTAGATGACGCGCACGTCGCGGGCGTCGTCGACCAGCTGGAACAGGTCGCGGTCGCCCGTGACGATGTCGACCGGCATCGTGGCGACTGTCGCGAGTGTGCCGATCACATCATCGGCCTCGTGTTCCGCGACGCCGATGATGGGGATGCCGATGGCGGCGAGCGTCTCGCGGATCAGAGGGATCTGCGCCTCAAGCGGGTCGGGGATCTCCTCGACGTCCGGACCACTGGCCACGACCTCGACGACGCGATGGGTCTTGTAGCTCGGGATGAGATCGACGCGCCACTGCGGGCGCCAGTCGTCGTCCCAGCACGCGATCACATGCGTCGGCTCATACAGGGTGACGAGCTTGGCGATGATGTCGAGCAGACCGCGGGCCGCGTTGATGGGCGATCCGTCCGGCGCCGTCACTTTGTCGGGAACGCCGTAGAAGGCGCGGAAGTAGAGGCTGGCGGTGTCGAGCAGCATGAGGCGGTCGGCGCGGGTCATGGACTCAGCGTAGAGCGCGGTCGGCCCGCGGTCAGCAACCGGGCGCACCGGGTTGCTCAGCGCACGTGCGGGCGACCAGCGCGGTCTCCGCCTCATAGACACGGATCTGCCGCGCCGGGCCATCGATGGACAGCTCGCCGTCGATCGGGAACCACCCACCGCCGATGTCGACCTCGGCGGTGTAGTGGACGGTCACGTGCGCCGAATACGTGCCGCGGTCGCGATACGAGTGACTCGTCGGGGTCGGAGTGAACTGCGCCTGCCCCAGGGAAGCCCAGGACCGACCCCCTGTGTTCGAGGTGGCCGCTGTGCCGTCACCGAACGCGAACCTGAAACGGACAGGCGTGAATCGTACGCTGATCGGTCTGTCGAACAGCGTGCCGGCACGGGTGTGCACGGCTGCGGCTGCCACGAAGTTCGTCGGCATACCCGCGATGCCGACGTTGCCCGGCTCTCCGGCGGTGGTGACGGGGGCAGGAGCGAACTGTGCGACGTCGGTGATGGTGAGGGGGCGGCCTTCGTCGTTCGTCACCCGCTCAGCGGTGAAGTTGCAGGACGCCTGGCGGACGGGATCGGTCGTGCAGGGCTTCGGCTTCTCGGCGGCGCTGCGGCGATCGGCCGCGTCCGGGTTAGAGCCGCCATCGTTTGGGCGTTGCTCGTGAGCGCTCTGATTCGCCGTCGCGGTGATCACGCTTCCGTCTGTCCCCGCGATGAAGTCGGAAAAGCCGGGGGGCTCGCCGCCGTCGCTGAATCGGGCGAGCGCTGCAACGATGCTGATCAAGGCTACGAAGCGGGGCACTGGAACTCATTGCTCGGCGCGGCACTGTCAACAAGGAGCGTTCCCGACCGCGTCGCCCGGAATGTGACTTCCAAGGCGTAAACGTCTGGGCGATCTGGATTTACAGCGGAGGATCCATCGGGGTTAGCGACGGATACCCTGCTCACATCTAGGCATACCGCTGCAGTCGTACTTCTATAGGGGGCCTCACTACGCAATCCGTCGAAAGAGAGGATCCGCGTCTCGCCGTCGATCACCTGGCCGCCCGCGTGCATGGCGGAGAAGTTCTCACGATCGGCCTTCTCTACGCTGCCGCTAGAGAGGTCAAACAACGGCTCGAAGGTCTCGGGATCGGAGGCATCGACGCCATTGAGTGCTCGCAAATATGTTTCAAAAGTCGCCTCAGCGGCGGCGAAGGCCTCTTCTTCCGAGGCGAAGGCGGGCGTCGGAGTGGGTGAGGGTGAAGGATCGGGCGCGCAGCCGACGAGCAGGAGGAGGGCGCTCGTCAAGGCTGCGGCGCGCGCGAACGAGCGGGAAGAAGACGTCGGGGAGATCACCCGGTCACGCTAACTCGGAGGGCCGCCTGCCCGTTCGAGTTATCCACAGCTCGCGAGGCCGGAATCCGACTTCCTCCGGGATCCGAAGTTCTGATAGCCTTAACCGTCACTCGTGGCGTGCATGCGTATGCCCTCGTGGCGAGAAAACCAAAATCCAACCGCTGAGAAGCATGCAGTCGGCCGTGCGCGGCCGTTGAGTCTCAGCCCGAGTCTCCATTCAACAAGGACAACCCACTACATGACTACCGCAACGACCGCCCCGGCCACCAAGCAGGTCGCCATCAACGACATCGGATCTGCTGAGGACTTCCTGGCCGCGGTCGAGAAGACCCTGAAGTTCTTCAACGACGGCGACATCATCGAAGGCACGATCGTCAAGATCGACCGCGATGAGGTCCTCCTCGATGTCGGCTACAAGACCGAGGGTGTCATCCCCTCGCGCGAGCTCTCGATCAAGCACGACGTCGACCCCAACGAGGTCGTCGCTGTCGGCGACCTGGTCGAGGCCCTCGTTCTCCAGAAGGAGGACAAGGAAGGCCGTCTGATCCTCTCCAAGAAGCGCGCACAGTACGAGCGTGCCTGGGGAGACGTCGAGAAGATCAAGGAGAACGACGGCGTCGTTACCGGTACGGTCATCGAGGTCGTCAAGGGTGGACTCATCGTCGACATCGGCCTCCGTGGCTTCCTGCCGGCGTCGCTCATCGAGCTGCGTCGCGTCCGCGACCTCACGCCGTACCTCGGCCAGGAGATCGAGGCCAAGATCCTCGAGCTCGACAAGAACCGCAACAATGTCGTCCTCAGCCGCCGTGCGCTGCTCGAGCAGACGCAGTCGGAGTCGCGCACCACGTTCCTGAACAACCTGCACAAGGGTCAGGTCCGCAAGGGTGTCGTGTCGTCGATCGTCAACTTCGGCGCGTTCGTCGACCTGGGTGGCGTGGACGGCCTCGTGCACGTCTCCGAGCTGTCCTGGAAGCACATCGAGCACGCCTCCGAGGTCGTCGAGGTGGGCCAGGAGGTCACCGTCGAGATCCTCGAGGTCGACCTCGACCGCGAGCGCGTCTCCCTGTCGCTGAAGGCGACGCAGGAAGACCCGTGGCAGGTCTTCGCCCGCACCCACGCGATCGGTCAGGTCACGCCGGGTAAGGTCACCAAGCTCGTTCCGTTCGGTGCGTTCGTCCGCGTCGCAGACGGCATCGAGGGCCTCGTCCACATCTCCGAGCTCTCCAGCAAGCACGTCGAGCTGGCCGAGCAGGTCGTGTCGGTCGGCGAAGAGGTCTTCGTCAAGGTCATCGACATCGACCTCGAGCGTCGCCGCATCTCGCTGTCGCTGAAGCAGGCCAACGAGTCGGTCGACCCCAACGGCACCGAGTTCGACCCGGCTCTCTACGGCATGCTCGCCGAGTACGACGAGAACGGCGAGTACAAGTACCCGGAGGGCTTCGACGCCGAGACCGGTGCGTGGAAGGAAGGCTTCGACGCCCAGCGCGAGGCATGGGAGCAGGAGTACGCTGCAGCCCAGGCTCGCTGGGAGGCGCACAAGGCTCAGGTCGTCAAGGCGGCCGAGGCCGAGGCCGCAGCCGGAGAGGACTTCGGCGGAGGCCAGTCCTTCACCAGCGAGGTCGCCGGCGCCGGCACCCTCGCCGACGACGAGGCTCTCGCGGCTCTGCGCGAGAAGCTCTCGGGCGGCAACGCTTAAGCAGCACTCTGAATCGGGTCGCCACCTCGCCTTCGGGCGGGTGTGGCGGCCCGTTTCGCTTTTCCGGGGTGCTGCTGCTGCGTGACGGAACATTACGTCGGCATTCGTAACAATCGGTCCGCCCCGCCAGCATGGGGTTATGACTGCTCTGCTGCCCGCGTCGCGCACTGCTGACGCTTCGCCGTCGGCAGGAACAGCGCAGGCGGTCCGCCTCGACGGGATCGAGCGTTCCTTCGCGCTGCCACGCGGGAGGCGCGACGTGCTCCGCGGCATCGACCTCCACATCGCGGCCGGGGAGATCCTCGCGGTCGTCGGTCCCTCCGGGTGCGGCAAATCCACCCTCCTCCGTCTCGTCGGCGGACTGGATGCTCCGACGAGCGGACGCATCCTCCTCGACGACATCGGTGTCGCCGACGTCGACGAGCGGACCGCCATCGCCTTCCAGGAGCCGCGACTGCTCCCATGGCGCACCATCGCCCAGAACATCGAGCTCGGCCTGCCGCGAGGAACCGCCCGCCGTGTCGGCCGTGAGCGAGTGCGCGAGCTGCTGCACCTCGTGGGGCTCGAGCACGCGGGCGACCAGCGCCCGCGCGAGGTCTCCGGCGGTATGGCCCAGCGCGCCTCCCTAGCCCGGGCGCTCGCCCGAAACCCCGGGGTGCTGCTGCTCGATGAGCCGTTCGGCGCGCTCGACGCCCTGACGCGTCTGCGCATGCACGATCTGCTCCTGAAGATCCATGCGGCCGAGCCCACCACGATCCTGCTGGTCACCCACGACGTCGAAGAGGCGCTCTACCTCGCCGACCGCGTGCTGCTCCTGCGGACGCTGGACAGCTCGGGCACGGGCGCCGACGACGACCAATCCATCGCCCGCACGATCTCCGTGCCGGGCGTCCGTCCCCGCGACCGCGCCGACCGCGGCCTCGCCGACCTGCGCGCCGACCTTCTCGAAGGACTCGGCGTCGACACCCACCACCGCATCACCGAGGAGTCCCGATGAGCACCACCACACGCCGAATCATCCCCGCGATCGCGATCGCCGGGACGATGATGCTCGTCGCGACCGGGTGCGTGGCCGGAGAGAACGCCAAGGCATCGGACACCGAGGGCACGCCGGGCACGACCGAGTGGTCGGCGGACACCCTGTCTATCGACTTCGCCACCTACAACCCGCTGAGTCTGGTCGTCAAGGATCAGGGCATCCTCGAGGAGATCCTCGGTGACGACGTCGAGGTCGAGTGGGTGCAGTCCGCCGGCTCGAACAAGGCCAACGAACTGCTGCGCTCCGGCTCCGTCGATGTCGGCTCGACGGCAGGATCGGCCGCACTGCTCGCCCGTGCGAACGGCTCGCCCATCCAGGTCATCGACATCTACTCGCAGCCCGAGTGGTCTGCCATCGTCGTGGGCCCGGACAGCGACATCACCGCCCTCGAAGATCTCAAGGGCGCCTCCATCGCGGCGACCAAGGGCACCGACCCCTACTTCTTCCTGCTGCAGGCGCTCGAGGAGGGCGGCCTGTCGCTCTCCGACGTGGAGGTGCAGAATCTGCAGCATGCTGACGGCCGGGCCGCACTCGACGGCGGCTCCGTGGACGCCTGGGCCGGGCTCGACCCGATCATGGCCGCCGCCGAGGTGGAGTCGGGTGACCAACTC
>NZ_JBLVOH010000147.1:0-3100 GCF_053543675.1 Microbacterium umsixpiens | reverse complement strand
CGACTTCAACACCTACGGCTTCCTGAACGCGACCGAGGACTTCACCACGAACCACCCCGACCTCGCGCAGGCTGTCGTCGACGCGTACGAGCAGGCGCGAGAGTGGGCGCTCGAGAACCCTGAGGAGACCGCCGCGCTGCTCGCCGAGGTCGCCGGCATCGACCCCGAAGTCGCCACCACCGTGATCGAGGAGCGCTCGAACCTCGACGTGAGCGGCGTCCCCGGTGACGACCAGATCGCGGTGCTCGAGAAGATCGCGCCCGTGCTCGTCGAGTCCGGTGACGTGCAGGGCGGCAAGGACTCCGTCGACAAGGCGCTCTCATCGATCGTGAACGACACGTTCGCGAAGAAGGCGGTCGACGGCGAGTGACCATTCCCGATCGACTGATCGTTCCCGAGGAGTCTCGGGACGAGCTCGACTTCGCGAAGGGCACGTCACAGCCCCGGAGCGGGGCTACGCGGCGCTCATGGGACCGGCCGGTCGTGCGGATCATCGCCGGTCTCCTGCTGCCCGTGATCATCCTGACGGCCTGGCAGGTGGTGACGACGAGCGGGATGGTGCCGCCGTACCGCCTGCCCACACCGGCGTCGGTGTTCCAGGCCGGTGTGGAGCTGGCCGAGACCGGACAGCTCTGGACGCACATCGCGATCTCGGTGCAGCGCGTGCTGCTCGGTTTCGCGATCGGATCCGTCATCGGGTTGGCCGCGGCCGGCATCGTCGGGCTCTCCCGGCTGGGAGAGGTGCTTCTCAGTCCGACACTCACCGCAGTCCGCGCCGTGCCGTCGCTGGCCTGGGTGCCGCTCCTCATCCTCTGGATGCAGATCGGCGAGGAGTCGAAGGTCACTCTGATCGCGATCGGTGCGTTCTTCCCGGTGTATACGACGGTCTCGTCGGCGCTCCGACACGTCGATCCGCAGCTCGTCGAAGCCGGGCGTTCGTTCAGCCTGCGCGGCTGGTCGCTGTTCCGCATCGTGCAGCTGCCGGCGGTGGTGCCGTCCGTCGTGTCCGGGCTGCGTCTGGCACTCGCGCAAGCGTGGCTGTTCCTCGTCGCCGCAGAACTCATCGCTGCGTCCATGGGCCTGGGCTTCCTGCTGACCGAGTCGCAGAGCAGCGGGCGCGTGGACCGCATCCTGCTCTCGATCGTGCTGCTCGCACTTCTGGGCACGCTCACCAACGGGATCCTCGTGCTGGTCGAGAAATACCTGCTCCGTCGGTGGGTGTGAGGGTGACCGAGGCTCGACTGCAGGAGTCGCGTATGTACGCGCCCGGCGGCGGATTCAGCGACGCGAACGTCACCGCGGAGGCGTATGCGCGCGCCGCCGCGGATCCGATCGCGTTCTGGGAAGAGGCCGCGCGCCGCCTGGACTGGTCCGAGCCGTGGCGCACCGCCCACGAATGGGATCCGCCGGTCGGCGATGCCGTTCCGGCGGCGCGCTGGTTCGTCGGCGGCAGACTCAACGTCGCGGTCAACTGCGTGGACCGTCACGTCGACGCCGGACGCGGCGACAAGGTGGCCCTGCATTTCGAGGGGGAGCCGGGCGACCGCCTCTCGGTCACTTACGCCGATCTGCAGCGCCGCGTGTCGCAGGCCGCCAACGCGCTCACAGCTCTCGGCATCCGTCCCGGGGACCGCGTCGTGATCTACCTCCCCGTGCTCGTCGAGACGATCGTGATCACTCTCGCCTGTGCGCGGATCGGCGCCGTGCATTCGCTCGTCTTCGGTGGCTTCTCGGCCGAAGCCGTGCGGTTCCGTCTCGCTGACACCGGCGCGAAGCTGCTGGTCACGAGTGACGGTCAGTATCGCCGCGGCACCGCCACCGAGGTGAAGTCGACGGCCGACGTCGCCGCGGCGGATCTTCCTGACCTCGAGCACGTCCTCGTCCTGCGCCGCACCGGTCAGGACGTCCCGTGGACGGACGATCGCGACGTGTGGTGGCATGACGTCGTCGACACGGCGTCGCCGGAGCACGAGGCGGAATCCTTCGACGCCGAGCATCCGCTCTTCATCATCTACACGTCCGGCACGACGGGGAAGCCGAAGGGGCTGGTGCACACGTCCGGCGGGTACCTGACGCACGCGAGCTGGGCGCACTGGGCCCATTTCGACGCGAAGCCCGACGATGTGCACTGGTGTACCGCAGACCTCGCGTGGGTCACGGCGCACACCTACGAGATCTACGGTCCGCTGTCGAATGGACTCACGCAAGTCGTCTACGAGGGAACTCCCGACGCACCGCACCGGGAACGCCACCTCGAGATCATCGAGCGCTACGGGGTGACCGTCTACTACACGGCGCCCACTCTGATCCGCACGTTCATGACCTGGTTCGGTGCGGAGCTGCCACAGGGCCACGACCTCTCCACCCTGCGACTGCTCGGCACCGTCGGGGAGGCGATCAACCCGGAAGCCTGGGTGTGGTTCCGACGCAACTTCGGCCGCGACGAACTGCCCGTCATCGACACCTGGTGGCAATCCGAGACCGGCGCGGCGATGATCGCCCCGCTCCCGGGAATAACCGCCCTCAAGCCGGGGTCTGCCTCGGTCCCGCTCCCGGGCATCGATGCGGCGGTGGTGGACGAGCGGGGCGACGAGGTCGCGCCCGGCCGCTCGGGCACCCTCGTGGTCCGCAGACCCTGGCCCGGAATGGCCAGGACCGTGTGGGGTGACCCCGCCCGCTATCGCGACGCCTACTGGTCGACGTTCGCAGGTAGGGGTGACCACGGCGGGTTCTACGTGGCAGGTGACGGAGCGACCAGGGACGCCGACGGATACATCTGGATCCTCGGCCGACTCGACGACGTCGTGAACGTCTCGGGACACCGACTCTCCACGATCGAGATCGAATCGGCTCTGGTCGCACACGACACCGTGGGGGAGGCCGGGTCCGCCGGCGTGTCCGATCCGGTCACCGGACAGGCCGTCGTCGCCTTCGTCACCCCGTCCGGCCGGGCAGAGATCACCCCATCCGACCTGCGCACCCAGGTCGCGCGATCCATCGGCCCCGTCGCCAAGCCGAAGCACATCGTGATCGTGCCCGACCTGCCGAAGACCCGCTCGGGCAAGATCATGCGCAGACTCCTGGCACAGTTGTGGGAGGC
>NZ_JBLVOH010000146.1:15414-20430 GCF_053543675.1 Microbacterium umsixpiens | reverse complement strand
ACCCCTTCATCTCACTCTTCCTCAAGGCGGATGCCGCAGGGGAGTTCGGGATCCCCGTTCCGAACATCTACGGCGAGACGGTGACGTTCCCGATCGGTGACCTGATCTCGGCGATCATCAGCTTCCTCGCCGTCGCCGCCGTCGTCTACTTCGTCTTCGTACTCCCGATGAACACCTTCAAGGCGCACGTCGAGGCACGCAAGGGCACGCCGGCCGAAGAGCCCGAGGAGGAGCCGGCCGCAGCGAGCGAGGCCGAGCTGCTGGTGGAGATCCGCGACCTGCTCAAGGCGCAGCGCGGCGCCTGACGCCCTCCACTCAGACACGAGACGCGCGATTCCTCTTCGGAGGGACCGCGCGTCTCTCTTTCCGGCTCGGGCTCGTGAAGAACGATCAGTAGTGCGGCGGCACGTCCTGGATGAGCTGATCGTCGTTCGGGCCTTTCGCGCCCTTCGGCCGGGCACGTGGCGGCGTCGGCTGATCGGTCCCCGTCTCCGGCGCCGGGTCACTTCCGGGCACCGGAGTCAGTCGGGCACGACGCGATCCAGCGACCCGCACCACACGTTGACGCGGAGCATCGGGGTCGACCTGGTCAGTCATTCGGGGTGTCGGCGATATCGAGCGGCTGCGTGTCGTTCTCGGCCCGCGGCACGGTGTCGGAGATGCCCAACACGGCGGCGATGCGCGTCGCGACGGTCGCCGGATCGCTGTAGAGATCGAACGCGTGCACGCGCACGTAGTGCCAGCCGAGGCGACGGAGGACGTGCGGCCGCAGCCGCAGCGTCTCGCGCAGGGACTCACCGCGCGATTCCGGGTCGGGTTCGATCACGACCGCCTTGCCGCCGTGCTGCGCGACCAGCGGAAGCAGTCCGCGGTAGTCGACATCGACGGAGGCGCCGAGCCGCCGCAGTTCCCTGGCCAGGGCGAGAGTGAGCGGGTCAGCCAGATCCTCGAGCCGCGCATCCCTGCCGCGGGCGGCGAGACCACCGAGGATCGACATGAGCGTGGCTGCGCCGTGCTCGAGGCGCCCATCGTCGAAGGAGGAGGGGCGGATCGACGAGACGAGGACCATCGATCGGCGGGCTCGGGTCATCCCGACCGTGAGCAGACGCTCGCCGTCCGGTGTGGAGAGATCGCCGAAGTCGCTCAGGACACGGCCGTGCTTGGTGAGTCCGAACCCGAGCGAGAAGATCACGCGGTCGCGACTCTCCGCCACGGATTCCTCGAGGGTGAGGACGGCGAACGGCTCTGCGGTATCACGGCCGACGAAGTCCGCCACGTCGGAACGCCCGGCGAAGGCGGAGGTGACAGCGGCACGCACGCGCTCGGCGTGACGCACACTGGCGGTGACCACCATGAGGGATTCGGAGGGCCGGTGAACGGCGTGCTCGACCACGAGGGTCACCACACGCGCGACTTCGGCATCGGGGCTCTCGACCGCACCGGACACCGGATCAGGAGTACCCGTCCCGCCCTCGACGTAGTCGACCGTGAGGCTGCCGCGACCGAGATAGGAGCCCGCCCACGGCAGGGAGACGATCTCGCCGCCGTAGAACGCATCGTTGATGAGCTCAGCGAGATCCTCGCCACCGGCACGGTAGCTGCGCGTCAGAGTCATCACGGGCAGGAGCTCGGAGAGGCGCTCGAACACCGAGACGTCGTCGAACGACACCTCCGCCTCCCAGGTGTCCTCCGGATCCACGGCGATGTGGAACGGTGTGGGACGCTGCGTGACCGGATCGCCGAACGCGACGACCTGGCGTGCCCGGCAGATAGCCGGTGCAGCCTCAGCCAGATTGATCGCGGCCGCATCGACGAGAAGGACGGTGTCGAACTCGACCGATTCCGGGATCTCCGGCACGAGGTACGGGGAAGAGATCCAGACGGGCGCGAGCACGTCGACGAGGGTCGGCGCGGCGCTGACGACCTGCGCAGTGGTCGCGGCGGGCTGAGTCAGCGCGCGCCGGAGATGCTGCGACTGCTGCGGTTCGTCGACGATCGCGATCCGCCACTGGTTGGCGAGCTGCCAGGCCAGGAGCGGGCCCGCCATCGCGGCGTGAGCCTCGTCCACCAGCCGGAAGTCGCGCTCGAGCCGGTCGACGACGGCGGTGTTCGCACCGAGGAGAGCACGGTTGTCCTGCAGCGCGCGCTCGAGGAGCGACTGCCACCAGGCGAACTCGAGCTCCTCCCCCACCTGCGATTCGGCCACGTGCCGCACGGAAAGTTCTGCGAGCAGCGGCTCGAGTCCGAGGAGGGCGAGTCGATCGCGCAGCTGGGCGCGCTCCACGAGGTTCTCGAACACGTCGGACTTGGCGGCGCGCCCGGCAAGAGTGCGGACGAGTCGTGCGACCGGGAGCGACGCCAACGGCTCGCGGCGGCCCAGCGCGGCATCCAGTTCGGCGAGCTCCGCCTCGGCCCGCTGCCAGGCCACGTACACGTCGGCGAGACCGAGCGGGATCTCCGGTGCGACCCCCGCCTCGACGTACCGCTGCCACTGCGTGCGCTGAGTCTGGATCCGCAGCAGCGCTTCATGCATCTCGGTCACGTGGACGCCCGGACGGACATACTCTTTCGCCAGACGCCGCAGCCGCCGCCGGTTCGCTCCGGAGAGACCGGGGGCGTCGCGACGCGAGCCGTGCGCCTGGATGAGCTCGCCCAACGGCCGCTCGAAGACCGTGGGGCTGAAGCGATCGAGTGAATCGCGGATGCCCTGCAGCAGACGCAGATACTCGCCGAGCTCGTCGATCGTCGCAAACGGTCGCATGTGCGTCTGGGCGATCAGTTCGTAGCCGCGCTCGAGAAGAGCGGGGACGCTGTCCGAGTGCAGTCGACCGGCGAGCTCGTGCGCGGCTCTGGCCGCTTCGGTGCTCGTGAAGGTCACGCCGTACCACGGCGAATCATTCGGGCCGAAGCGGAACTCCCCGAGACGCGCGGCCTGAGCGAGGGCTTCTGCAGCCTCGCTGCGATCTGCCGCGAGGCGACGGAGAGCGTCGGTGCCGAGCCGAGCGGTGGTGGACGGCGGCACCGGCAGCGACGCGAGCCTGGTGAGCTGGCGGGTCGCGTCGAGCACCGAGGCATCCACTCCCGCGATGGGAGCCGTGAGAGCCTGGCGGTAGTCGCGCAGGACGGTCCGGAGGCGCACCAGCGCGTCGTCGACCTCACTGACCTTGGGTGGTGTCGCCTTCTCGTTGCGGCCGATCGCCCTGACCAGGTCGCGACGCACGCTGGCCGGCGAGATCGCGAGGCTGTCGAGCCCGATACCCGCGAGCCGATGACGAACGCCGTCGAGTGTCGAACGACGCGCCGAGACCACGAGCACGCGCTTGCCGGCGCGGACGAGTTCGCCGAGCGCGTTGATCACCGTCTGCGTTCCGCCCGTGCCGGGGAGCGTCGCCACCGTGAGCGAGTGCCCGGCGGCGATGCGCGCGAGAACCGCTTCCTGCTCGGCGTCTGCGTCGAGAAGAAGATTGTCCGATGCGGGAGCCCGATCGTCGGGTCCGGTGTGGTGCGGCGTGGCGCGAGGCGCCGTCACACGCTCGCGGTCGCCCACATGGCCGCCCAGCGCATTGAGGAGCACGTGATCGAGGCTTCCGGCGTCGCGGGACATCGCTCCGGAGACGTCGGCGAACGTCGACACCACGAGCCGCGGCTCTACGGAGAAGGTGTCGATCGAGCGGGTCATCACGCGCAGGTTGTCGATGACCGGCTGCGGCTTGAAGATCCCGCCGTCGTACGCGAGCGCTGCGAGGGACGCGGCATCGATCGACAGCCCGAAATGATCACGGGCGATGCGGACGAGTTCGGGATTGACTTCGAACGCGCCCTGGAGCTTGAGTTCGAAGTCGGAGTGATGCCGCCGGATCGCCAGCGGCCGCAGCAGCACGGGCGCGGCGAAGCCCGCTCCGCCGATGCGCCACCGGGCGACTCCGACGGCCAGGTGCACGGCCTCGATGCCACGGACGGTGCGCAGTTCGGTGTTCTTCGCGGTGATCCGCTCGGCGGCCAGCCGCGCGGTGCGCAGACCCACCTCGTCGCGGAAGAGGTTCGACAGTAGGGTCGATTTCCCGGTGATGAACTGCGGCAGGCTGCCGGGGTGGGCCTTGGAGATGTCGATGCCCGATTCCGGGCTGTCGCGGAAGCTCACCAGCGGAGAGGGGCCGCCGAGGTCGGCCGCTTCCGCCCTCAGCCGGGTGCGCTCAGCCTCAGCGGCATGGGCGATGTCAACGCCGGTCGTGGGCTCGTGCAGATCGCCGATGGCCACAGCAGCGTCTGCCGCTGTGTTCTCCGCAGTCTTGTCTTCACGTCGCCACACAATGACACCCTAGGCGCGAGACCGGGCGAGCTGGGGTATCCCGGGCGGGTTTCCGCCGAATATCCGCCTCCGAGAGCCGATCCGCACTCCTCCTGCCCTGTGGCGATGACCGTCACGTTCTCCACCCCGCCCGGGAGGCCGGTGCTCCCCGGACAGCGATGCCGGTCAGGATGGTCGCATGACCTTCCGCTATGACTTCGCTCCGACTCCGTTCGGTGATGCCCTCGCGGTGTTCTCGGACGAGGGCATCGTGCGATTCGACCTCTCCGAATCCGAAGACCCGCTCGTTCCCTGGCTCCTCGAGGGTGTCACACGACAGCTGGGCGCCGTTCCGGAGCCCGACCCCGGGGCCGCCGACGAGCTCGCGCATCTTCTGGCCGACTACTTCGACGGCGACCCGGTGCGTTTCGACCAGCACCTCCGGCTCGACTGGCGGCTGGTGGACGGATTCCACCTGAGCGCCCTGCAGACGATCTGCACGATCGAATGGGGCGAAACGATGAGCTACGGAGAGGTGGCCGTCCGTGCCGGACACCCCGGCGCGGCCCGCGCGGTCGGCACTGCGTGTCGGCTCACGCCGTTCTCGATCATCGTGCCGGTGCATCGCGTCGTCCGGTCGGACGGAAGTGTGGGCCAGTACGGCGCGCACCCTGAGCGCAAGAGATACCTGCTCGACCTCGAGGCGGGTTGAGCGAGCGGACGCAGAC
>NZ_JBLVOH010000146.1:3154-15394 GCF_053543675.1 Microbacterium umsixpiens | reverse complement strand
CCGCCGGGTCCACGTCTTGCCCGGGTTCGATCCTCAGGAGGCCGCGGTCAGTGCTCGACCGCCTTCTCCGCGCCGAACCCCGTGAGCGAGCGCACCTCCATCTCGGCGGCGAGCTGCGGAGACTCCTTGCGGGAGCTCGTCACCGTTCCGAGCCAGCCGAGGAGGAAACCCAGCGGGATCGAGACGATCCCCGGATTGTTCAGTGGCCACACGGCGATGTCGATCCCAGGGATCATCGATGTCGGGGTTCCCGAGAACACCGGCGACAGCACGATGAGCAGGATCGCCGACCCGAGCCCGCCGTACATGCTCCACACCGCGCCCCGGGTCGTGAACCGCCGCCAGAAGAGCGAATAGAGAATGGTCGGCAGATTGGCGGAAGCGGCGACGGCGAAAGCGAGAGCGACGAGGAATGCGATGTTCTGCCCCTGCGCTCCGATGCCGCCGAGGATCGCCAGGATGCCGATCACGACCACAGTGCGACGAGCGACGCGCACCTCGCCGTTCGGATCTGCGGCGACCGGCTCGCCGGCAGCATCCTTGCGCCCCTTCTGGATGACATTGGCGTAGATGTCGTGCGCGAACGATGCCGCGGCCGTGATCGTCAGACCAGCGACCACCGCGAGGATCGTCGCGAAAGCCACGGCGGAGATAAAGCCCAGCAGCACCGGACCGCCGAGCCGGAGCGCGAGCAGCGGCGCCGCCGAGTTCACGCCGCCCGGAGCGGCCGCGATCACATCCGCACCGACCAGTGCGCCGGCACCGTAGCCGAGCACGAGGGTCAGCAGGTAGAAGCCGCCGATGAGCCAGATCGCCCAGACGACCGAGCGGCGCGCTTCCTTGGCCGTCGGCACGGTGTAGAAGCGCATGAGCACGTGCGGCAGGCCGGCGGTCCCGAGTACGAGCGCCATGCCGAGGGACAGGAAGTCCCACGGGTTCGCGCCGTACTGCAGTCCCGGAGCCAGGATCGCATCGCCCTTGTCGGAATTCGCGACCGCGGCCTCGAGAAGGGTGTTCAGGCTGAAGCCGTTGATCGCGAGCACCCAGATCGTCATGCCGACGGCGCCGCCGATCAGGAGGACGGCCTTGACGATCTGCACCCAGGTGGTGCCCTTCATGCCGCCGATCAGGACGTAGACGATCATCAGCAAGCCGACCACGGCGATCACGATCGACTGCCCGAGCCGTCCGTCGATGCCGAGCAGCAGCGATACCAACCCACCGGCACCGGCCATCTGCGCCAGCAGATAGAAGAAGCACACAGCGAGCGTCGTGATCGCGGCCGCCATTCGCACCGGGCGCTGCTTCAAGCGGAACGACAGCACGTCCGCCATCGTGAACTTCCCGGTGTTGCGCATCAGTTCCGCCACCAGCAGCAGTGCGACGAGCCAGGCGACCAGGAATCCGATCGAATAGAGGAATCCGTCGTAGCCGTTGATCGCGATGGCGCCGCAGATGCCGAGGAAGGACGCCGCGGACAGATAGTCGCCTGCGATGGCGAATCCGTTCTGCGGTCCCGTGAAAGAACGGCCGGCGGCGTAGTAGTCGGCAGCGGTCTTGTTGTTGCGGCTCGCGCGGATGACGATGAAGAGTGTCACCGCGACGAAAGCCAGGAAGATCGAGATGTTGAAGACGGGGTTGATATCGAGAGCGACCGGCTCGACCGCCGCGCGGATTGCGTTCATGCGTGCCCCTGCGCCTTCTCGAGTTCTTCACGGATCTCCGTCGCCAACGGGTCGAGTTTCCGATTCGCGAACGACACGTACGCCATGGTTATGCCGAACGTCGTGACGAACTGTCCGAGACCGAGGAGGAGCCCGATGGTGATATCGCCCCACACACGTTGTCCCATGAAATCGGGCGCGAATGCCGCAAGAAGCACATAGGCGAAATACCACAACAGGAAGAACACGGCGAGCGGAAAGATGAACGATCTCTGCGTCCGTTTCAACCTCTGGAATCGTGGAGACTGCTCGACGGCGATGTAGTCGATCTCACCGTTCGAATCGACGTGCGTCTGATCACTCATGGGGCCTCCTTGCCACATGTCCGGTCCCCGCGCAGCGGAACTGTGCGGATGATAAAGTCGACGCTACGAAACGGGGAACACAGTCGTCACCCCCGGAAGTAGGTAATTGTGAGCGCCCCAGTCCCTCTCGGTTCCGAGTCGGAGCTCGTCGCCCATGCGGTGCGCGAGCTCGCGCGGCGAACGCGATTCCCTGTCGCATTCGGCGGTCTCATCGAAGAGGGCGTCGTGAGCGTGACCAGTATCGTCGGCGCGCGAACCCGATCCCTGGACGGGTTGCGAGTGCGACCGGAGCGCGGTCTCGGCGGGCGCGCGATGATGGAATTGCGCCCACGGATGACGAGCGACTACGGCTCGTCGCAGCAGATCACCCACGACTACGACGTCTTCGTCCTCGGTGAAGGTTTGCGCACACTCCTCGCCCTCCCGATCGTCGTCCACGGCCGGTCCCGCGGCGTGCTCTACGCCGGCGCGTGGGATGAGGAACAGGTCGGTGGCGTCACCACCGCTCCAGCCATGCAGGTGGCCCAGTCCGTCGCCGACGAATTGCGGATCCGCGACGAGGTACAGCGACGGCTGGACACGAGCCCGCTGGGAAGTGAGGCTGTGGCGCCCCCGCAGCGCGAGGCGCTCCGGGAGAGCTTCGCCGAGCTGCGCAGCATCGCGGCGTCGGTCGACGACGCGGCGATACGGGCACGGATCGCCGAGGTCGAGCGGCGCCTCGTGGCACTCGCCGGGGATTCGACTCCCGCTGCGACGGCCCCCGTGCCTACGATCCATCTCTCACCCCGTGAAACCGACGTCCTCGCCTGCGCGGCGCTGGGATCGACCAATGCGGAGATCGCCGCGCAACTCGGGCTGCGCGAGGGCACGGTCAAGGCATACCTCGGCACCGCGATGGCGAAACTCGACGCTTCCACCCGTCATGCGGCCGTCACTCGAGCGCGCCGCGCGGGGCTTCTTCCCTGAGACCAGCGCTGAAGCGGATTATGACCATGCAATATTCAATTGTTGTCGCATTTCGCTTCTGCAGGTAAAGTCGCACGCATGGCTAGACGAATTGTGCACCAGCTGGTCGACGACATCGACGGCAGCGTCCTCGAAGTCGGAGAAGGCGAGACCGTGCATTTCTCGGTCAACGGCGCCTCCTACGAGATCGATTTGAATGCCGCGCATGCGGAGGAATTGCGAAAGGCTCTCGAGCCGTATATCGCTGCAGGGCGTCGCGCCGGGTCCTCCAGCACCGCACGTTCCTCTTCATCTTCTCGCAAGCGACCGGCACGCAATCCCGAGGTTGCCGCCATCCGGGCATGGGCCAATGAGAACGGCTACACGCTCTCCGAGCGAGGACGCATCCCCGCCCCGATCCTGGATGCGTACAAGGCAGCGCACTGAGTTCGGCCCCTCGTGGGCCGTTCTCTCAATCAGACGTCTGCTGTAACCAGGCTTCGTCTCGAAGCGTGATCTCTTCCGTCATGTCCTGGAGGAATCGGATAACGACGTCGCGTTCTGCCGGCGAGAGCCGGGCGGCCGCATAGAAGCGCTTCGCCTGCTGTCGACCGACCGTCTCCATCGCCGCGAGCCGCGTCTCCGGCGTGATGCTGATGCGGAGCGCCCTCCGGTCGGTCGGGTGGGGTGAGCGTGTGATGTGCCCGCCCTTCTCCAGCCGATCGAGGAGCTTGGTCGTCGCGGCCGTCGAGACGTCGAGGTGGTGAGCTATACCCCCGGGTGTCGCCACCAGGCTCCGATTCGCACACACGATCAGATAGTGCAGCGCACGCATGTCGGTCTCATTGAGGCGCATGTACCGGCGTGAAGCCTGAGAGAGGGTCTGCTCGGCTTCCCGCAGACCCGCGAGCGACTCCATGAGCCGGGCGATCTGCCGCAACTCCTCAGGCGGAACGCCCGTCCGATCGACCAGCGTGCTCCGCGGATCACTGGCATCGACGTCGTAGATCGCCGCGTGGCTCAGCCCATCCGGCGCGCGGTCGGCAGTGCTCGTATCACCATCGATGGGCGGATTCGTCGCCCTCGCCCCGGTGTGCGGGGTGGTGCCGGGCTCCGTGTCCATGCGATCATGTTACACACACACAGTTTCATGCTAAGTTGACTACTCACCAAGTTAGCTATTTCCAACGCTCGGAAGAGGGAGATGCCATGGACCACGTGACCCTCCTGGCCGAAGATGGGACCGCCATCGGCACACTGCCGAAGAGTGAGGTCCACACGAGCGACACCCCGCTGCATCTCGCCTTCTCGTGCTACGTCTTCGACGCACGAGGGCGTCTACTCCTGACACGCCGGTCCCTCGCGAAGCGGACCTGGCCAGGAGTCTGGACGAACAGCTTCTGCGGTCATCCACGACCCGACGAGGAAATGGCGGACGCCGTTCGGCGCCGCGGCATCGACGAGCTCGGCATCCAGCTCACGGGTATTCGCCTCGTGCTGCCTGACTACCGTTATCGGGCCATCGACGCGAGTGGAATCGTCGAGAACGAGATCTGCCCGGTGCACGTGGCGATGATCGACGGTGAGCCCGCGGCCGATCCCGACGAGGTATCCGAATGGACGTGGGTCGAAGTTCCCGCCCTGATCGAAGCCGTCACCCATGCACCGTTCGCGTTCAGCCCGTGGCTCGTCGAGCAGCTTCCCCTTCTGCGACAGGTCGGCGAGGTCTGAGCAATGAGCGCGACAGCCACGGAGGAAGCACTCGGGACACGGATCGAAGCCGCGCTGCGGCGACGCTTCTCCGCGCACACGGCAGCGGCGGAGAAATACGGCCCCGGGTTCACGGAGCTGTGGACGGTGGCGGCCGAGCACGCACTCGGCGGCAAACTCATCCGGCCGCGACTGCTCGTCGACCTGGCGCAGGCCCTCTCACCGCACCCGCTCTCGGCGGAGGCGAGCGAGTCCGCGATCGATGTCGCGGCCGAGGTCGAGCTGCTGCACTTCGCCTTCCTCCTGCATGACGATGTCATCGACGGAGACCTCATCCGCCGGCGCGGACCGAACCTTATCGGCACTCTCGTCGCGGGTCGGCCGGACGCCCCTGCCGCACCGAAACTGCACTGGGCGCGATCGAGCGCGATCCTCCTCGGCGATCTCCTGTTGGCTTCGGCGGTGCTGGGGTTCGCCCGGGTGGACGTCTCCGTGCACGCACGCGATCGCCTGCTCTCGCTTCTGGAGCAGACCATCCTCGAGACCGTCGCCGGTGAGCATGCCGATGTCGCTCTCAGCGACGGCATGATCACTCCGGATCTACGAACGATCCTCTCGACGAGCGCCTACAAGACGGCGACGTACTCGTTCGTGCTTCCGCTGCGCGCCGCAGCCGTGCTGGCAGGGTCGTCGTCGGCGACCGAGCAGCGACTCACCGCGATCGGCCGACACCTCGGCCTCGCGTATCAGCTGCAGGATGATCTGCTCTCCGTGTTCGGCGACCCCGACGAACACGGCAAGGATCCCTTCTCGGACCTGCGGGAAGGCAAGGAGACCGCGATCATCTCCTATGCCCGCATGACGAGCCACTGGGAGGGGATCGAACAGCACTTCGGCAGAGCCGATCTCAGCGGTGCGGACGGCTCCCGAGCTCGCGATCGACTGCGCGAGTGCGGCGCCGAGGCATTCGTGCGTGGGCTCGTCAGCGAGCACCTCGAGGCCGCATCGACCGTTCTCCGCGACGCGGAGTCCGAGGGCACACTCCCACCGGCCGCCGGACGGACGATCCGCGCACTGGCCTCCCGCGTCGATGGTCGCGAGCGATGACCACCATCCCCCACGATCCCTCCGACGACGCCGCCCTCCGCCGTTTCAGCCGCACGGCGGAGATCGCGACGAGCGACGTGATCCGCACCTACTCGACGTCGTTCGGACTCGCGACCCGACTTCTCGGACGGCGACATCGTCAACATGTGCGCAACATCTACGCGATGGTGCGCATCGCCGACGAGATCGTCGACGGTGTCGCCGCCGAGGCCGGGCTCGACAGCGCGGCGCAGTCGGCAGCTCTCGCCTCCTATGTGGAAGCGACTCACCGCTCGATGCGCAGCGGATACAGCAGCGACCTGATTCTGCACGCCTTCGCGCGGACGGCCCGGGAGTGCGACATCGGCGAAGACCTGACCACGCCTTTCTTCGATTCGATGAGTGCCGACATCGACCGTGAGACGGGTTTCGCCGCCTACGACGCCGACGCCCACGCGGCATATGTCTACGGGTCCGCCGAGGTCGTGGGGTTGATGTGCCTTCAGGTATTCCTGCGGGACTCGCCCCGCACACCCGAGGAGCTCGAGACCCTCCGACGCGGTGCGCGACAGCTCGGCGCAGCCTTCCAGAACGTCAACTTCCTGCGAGACCTCGCCGACGACACGGATCGTCTGCACCGCGGTTACCTCGGCGGCACCGCGCGTCTGACCGACGCAGACCGGGACGACTGGGTCGACACGATCCTGCGCCAACTGACCGACGCCCGCGCGGCGATCCCCCTGCTCCCGAAGGATGCTCGCGCGGCCGTGCGCAGCGCGCTGGCGCTGTTCGCGGCACTGACCCGCCGCGTTGCGAAGACACCGGCCGAGGTCCTGTACCGACGACGGGTGCGGGTTCCTGACCCGATCAAGGCCGTGCTCGCCGCTCGCGCGGTCGCCGTGACCGCGATGGAGCGCGACCGATGAGCCGTGTGGTGGTGATCGGTGCGGGCGTCGCCGGCCTCGCGACCGCGGGACTGCTCGCACGGGACGGGCACGAGGTCGTCGTCCTCGAGAAGAACGACCGCGTCGGCGGGCGGGCCGGAACGATGGAGCGTGACGGCTTCCGATTCGACTCCGGACCGTCGTGGTACCTGATGCCCGAGGTCTTCGACCACTTCTTCGCGATGATGGGCACCACGACCGAGGACCAGCTCGACCTCACCCGACTGGATCCCGGCTATCGCGTGTTCCGCGAACCGACCGCAGAGGATCCGACGCGCGGCGCGGTGACGGTGCCCGCCGGCAGGCAGGCCGTCACGCGCCTCTTCGAGGATCTGGAACCGGGTTCTGCCCCGGCGCTGGACTCCTACCTGCAGTCGGCACGTCATGCCGGCGAGATGGCGCAGAAGTACTTCCTCTACAACCCTTTCACCCGGACACGGTCGCTCCTGGCGCCGGAGGTCCTTCGAGCGCTGCCCCGTCTGTTCACGCTGCTCGGCACCCGGCTGCAGTCCTTCGCGGCTCGTCGTTTCCGGCATCCGGTCGTGCGTCAGATCCTCGGCTACCCGGCGGTGTTCCTCGGCACAGACCCTCGCAGCGCTCCCGCGATGTACCACCTGATGAGCTCCCTCGACCTGGACCAGGGCGTCAGCTACCCACAGGGCGGGTTCTGGCGGGTCATCGAACGGATCGAGGCCCTGGCCCGCGATGCGGGAGCCCGGGTCGTCACGGGTGCCGACGTCACCGGCATCCGCACCGAGGATGGGGACGGCGGAACACGCGTGACCGGCGTCGATTGGGTGGACGGATCGGGTAGCTCCCACGTCGAGCTCGCCGATATCGTCGTCTCCGCCGCAGACCTGCACCACACCGAGACCAGGCTGTTGCCGCGATCACTGCAGAGCTATCCCGAGTCGTGGTGGACTCGCCGCACGAGCGGTCCCGGCGGAGTGCTCGTCATGCTCGGGGTAGAAGGCTCCCTGCCCGAACTCCCTCACCACTCGCTGTTCTTCACCGACGACTGGGATGCGAACTTCGACGCGATCTTCGGCCCCACCCCGTCCGTCCCCGCCCCGGCCTCGACCTACGTCTGCCGACCGAGCGCATCCGACCCCGATGTCGCGCCGCCCGGCCACGAGAACCTGTTCATCCTGGTTCCCGTTCCGGCGGATGTCGAGCTCGGGCATGGCGGATCCGATGGGTCGGGGTCCGCGGAGATCGAGCGAGCGGCCGATGCCGCCATCGACCAGGTCGCGGCATGGGCACGCATCCCCGATCTCCGTGAGCGGATCGTCGTGCGCGATACCAAAGGGCCGGCCGACTTCCGCGACGACTACCGCTCGTGGCGGGGCGGGATGCTCGGGCCGGCGCACATCCTCTCCCAGAGTGCGATGTTCCGTGCTCAGAACGCGTCCAGGCGGGTGCAGGGACTCTTCTACGCCGGGGCCACGACCGCGCCCGGCGTCGGCGTGCCGATGTGCTTGATCAGCGCCGAGATCGTCCTGAAGCGTCTCCGCGGTGATCACTCCCCCGGCCCACTCCCGGAACCGGATGCCCCCACGATCGGGACGGCGAGCTCCTGATGGGCGCGCTGTACCTGACCGCGCTGTTGGTGTCGCTGGGCTGCATGCTGCTTCTGGACTGGCGATTCCGGCTCTTTTTCTGGCGGGATGCGCTCTCGGCCGCCGTCGTCACGGTGGTCGGCCTCGTCTTCTTCCTCCTGTGGGACGCGGCGGGCATCGTGAACGGCATCTTCCTCCGCGGCGACGCGGCGATCGCGACGGGTCTGGTGCTCGCACCGGAACTGCCCGTGGAGGAACCGGTGTTCCTGCTCTTCCTCATCGTGTGCACGATGGTCATCTACACCGGTTCCGCCCGCCTGGTCGCTCGGAGGCGCGACCGGTTCGGTACGAAGGCCGGTGACGCATGAGTTACATCCACGTCGCAGCCTGCTTCCTCCTCGTCGCCGCCGGCGGTGGCATCGTCCTGGCCCTCGCCTCCCGCCGACGCGGACCCGTGCCCGCGGCCGTCCTGCTGACGGTGCTCGTCCTGTTCCTCCTCACGGCCGTTTTCGACACGCTGATGATCGCGAGTGGGCTGTTCCACTACGCACAGGATCCCCTGCTCGGTCTGCACATCGGCCTCGCCCCCATCGAGGACTTCGCGTATCCGCTCGCAGGCGCGCTGCTCCTTCCCGCCCTGTGGACGGCTCTGCGCGCACGGCGGCGAGCGCGCGAAGTCTCGACCGAGAATGACGAGGCCCGCGGATGAACGCCCGATCCGCACGCGAGCGCACCTTCGGACGGGATCTCGCGCAGATCGTGCTCTCCTCGCGGCCGATCAGCTGGATCAACACCGCGTTCCCCTTCGCGGCGGCCTATCTCCTCGCCACGCGAGAACTCGACATGACCCTGGTGATCGGGACCCTCTACTTCCTCGTCCCGTACAACCTCGCGATGTACGGGATCAACGATGTCTTCGACTACGCCTCCGATCTGGCGAACCCCCGTAAGGGCGGCATCGAGGGCGCGCTCCTTGCGCCTCGCATCCATCGCGCTACGCTCTGGGCGGCGGCCGCCACGAACGTCCCGTTCCTCGTCTACCTCGTGATCGTCGGGAACCCGGCATCCTGGTTCTGGCTCGCTGTCAGCGTGTTCGCCGTGATCGCCTACTCGGCACCGGTGCTGCGTTTCAAGGAGCGGCCGTTCCTCGATTCGATCACCTCGAGCACGCACTTCGTGAGTCCGGCGATCGTCGCTCTCGCCCTGGTCGGCGCACCGGTGACGATCGGCACCATCATCACACTCGGCGCCTTCTTCCTGTGGGGCATGGCAGCCCATGCCTTCGGTGCCGTGCAGGACATCGGCCCCGATCGCGAAGGCGGAATCTCCTCGACAGCCACCGTCATCGGGGCGCGTGCGACGGTTCGGCTCTCCCTCGGGCTCTGGGTGATCGCCGGTGCGGCGATGCTGTTCACCCCCTGGCCCGGCCCGCTCGCCGCCGTCCTCGCTCTGCCTTACGTGGTCAACGCAGCACCGTGGTGGAACGTCGACGATGGCAGCTCCGCGTCGACGAATCGCGCCTGGCGCCGGTTCATCGCCCTCAACTACTTCGCCGGCTTCCTCGCGACGATGATCCTGATCCTCGCGTGGATCTCCTGACTCCTGCCTCCTGCTCCTGACTCCTGCTTCTGAACGACCGCCCTCCCCGAAAGGCACCTGATGTCCCGCCCCGATTCCCCACCGACTCCACCCCTCAGGGAGCGCTCGCGGCAGCACTCCTGGGCGCGGGTCTTCATCCCCGTGGCTCTGATCCTCGTGTGGCTGGTGGGCGCCTCTCTGGGCGGTCCACTGTTCGGCAAGATCGATGAGGTCTCCTCCAACGAGCAGACGACGTACCTCCCCGAATCCGCGCAGGCCACCGAGGTGCAGCAGCTGCTCGGTGAGTTCAACGACAGCGACTCGATCCCGGCGATCGCCGTCTTCACGTCCGAGGACGAGCTCACGCAGAGCGAACTCGATGCGATCTCGGATGCGGTGGCCGGGGCCTCGACCGTGGAGGGCGTCGGCGAGGATGTGTCTCCCGCCCTCCCCTCCGATGACGGGCAGGCAGTACAGGCGTTCATCCCGATCGACAGCGACGCCGAGCTGGCCGACACGACGACGGCACTGGGCGACGAGCTGCGCGCCGGCGTCCCGGACGGCATCAGCGTGTACATCACGGGACCCGCGGGGTTCAGCGCCGACCTGGTCGCCGGCTTCGCCGGGATCGATGGGCTGCTCCTCGGCGTCGCACTCCTGGCGGTGCTGGTCATCCTGGTCCTCGTCTACCGCTCGTTCCTGCTGCCTCTGGTCGTGCTCTCGACGAGCCTGTTCGCGCTCTGCGTGGCGCTCCTCGTGGTGTGGTGGCTGGCGAAGTTCGAGGTGCTGCTTCTCAGCGGCCAGACGCAGGGAATCCTCTTCATCCTCGTGATCGGCGCCGCCACCGACTACGCCCTGCTCCTCGTCGCACGCTTCCGCGAGGAGCTCCGGGTGGCGCAGGACAAGGGCGTCGCACTCCTGGCGGCATGGAAGGGCTCGGTCGAACCGATCGCGGCCTCGGGCGGCACCGTGATCGCCGGACTCCTCTGTCTGCTGCTCAGCGACCTGAAGTCGAACAGCACGCTCGGCCCCGTCGCGGCGATCGGCATCGTCTTCGCCATGCTGTCCGCCCTCACCCTGCTTCCCTCCCTGCTTCTGCTCTTCGGTCGCGCCGTGTTCTGGCCGCGACGCCCGCGCTTCGAACCGGAAGTGGTCGCCGCAGAGCACGGCATGCGCACGACGGGACTGTGGGCGCGGCTGGCGGGACTCATCAAGCGGCGCCCACGGGTCATCTGGATCGTGACGACCTTGGTCCTCGTCGCCGGCGCGGCAGGTGTCACACAGCTCGACGCGAACGGGGTGCCGCAATCGGACCTGGTGCTCGGTGCCTCGGAAGCCCGCGACGGTCAGGTGGCTCTGGGCGAGCACTTCCCCGGCGGATCCGGCAGCCCCGTGTACGTGGTCGTCGACGAGGACCGACTGCAGGATGCCGCGGACGTCCTGCTCGCGAACGAGGGGGTCGATGCGGTCTCCGTCACCGCCGCGGACTCCCCCAGTGGCACCGCCCCCGTCACCGAGGACGGCATCACGGCCGTCGGCCCGCCGGGCACCCCCGCCCCCGACCCCACGACGGTCGACGGGCAGGTGCTGCTTCAGGGCACGCTGACCGACGCGGCCGACTCGGCCGCCGCTGCCTCCACCGTGCGAGAGCTGCGCTCCGAACTGGGCGACACGAAGGCACTCGTGGGTGGCGTCACCGCGACCTCGATCGACACGAACGATGCCTCCATCCATGACCGCAACCTGATCATCCCCGTGATCCTCCTCGTGATCATGCTGATCCTCATGCTGCTGCTGCGGTCGATCCTCGCGCCGGTGCTGTTGATCCTGACGACGGTCCTGTCGTTCGGAACCGCGATGGGTGTCGCCGCGCTCGTGTTCAACGGAATCTTCGACTTCCCCGGTGCGGACCCGGCCGTTCCGCTCTTCGGGTTCGTGTTCCTGGTTGCGCTCGGCATCGACTACAACATCTTCCTGATGACACGGGTCCGCGAGGAGTCGAAGCAGCACGGTACCCGAGAGGGGATCCTGCGGGGCCTGTCGATCACGGGCGGGGTGATCACGTCAGCGGGTCTCGTGCTCGCAGCGACCTTCGCCGCGCTGTCGGTGATCCCCATCCTGTTCCTGGTGCAGCTGGCCTTCATCGTGGCGTTCGGGGTGCTGCTGGACACGTTCGTCGTCCGTTCGCTGCTCGTCCCCGCGCTGACGTACGACATCGGCAAGGCGATCTGGTGGCCTTCCAAGCTGTGGCGCCGCGGCGAGGACTGATGCGCGAGGGGGCGTGCGGACGGTCGCCTAGACTGGACGCACGCCCTCGTAGCTCAGGGGATAGAGCAGCCCTCTCCTAAAGGGCAGGTCGCAGGTTCGAATCCTGTCGAGGGCACGACGT